>JALRGK010000203.1 GCA_023253415.1 Rhodocyclaceae bacterium | reverse complement strand
GACCAAATAGCAACTCATCGGCCAGCGCAGCGCGAATGGTGTCCTGGATCAGGCGGGCCATGGGGCGTGCGCCCATGAGGGGGTCAAATCCATTGGCCGCCAAGTAGTTCTTCAGCGCGTCTGTGAATGTGACATCCACTTTCTTCTCGTGCAGTTGCTCTTCCAGCTGCATGAGGAATTTATCCACCACTCGCAGAATCACTGCCAGATCCAGCGGTTTGAAGGAAATGGTGGCATCAAGACGGTTGCGGAACTCCGGCGTAAAGACCCGTTTGATCTCTTCCAGTTCGTCGCCGACCTGTTTTTTGGCGGTAAAGCCCATCACCGATTTGTTGAGCGTTTCCTGTCCCGCATTGGTGGTGAGGATGATGACAACGTTACGGAAGTCGGCCTTGCGGCCATTGTTGTCAGTCAGTGTGCCGTGATCCATCACCTGGAGCAGGACGTTGTAAATATCGTGGTGGGCTTTTTCGATCTCGTCGAGCAGCAGGACGCAGTACGGCTTTTTGTTGATCGCTTCAGTTAAGAGACCACCCTGTTCGAAGCCGACATAGCCCGGTGGCGCGCCAATGAGGCGCGAGACGGCGTGGCGCTCCATGTATTCCGACATGTCGAAGCGGAGTAGGTCTACACCCAGGCAATAGGCGAGCTGTTTCGCCACCTCGGTTTTGCCGACACCCGTGGGTCCTGAGAAGAGGAAGGCGCCAATCGGTTTGCCCGGGTTGCCGAGCCCGGAGCGGGCCATTTTGATGGCGCGAGCCAGTGCGTCAATCGCATTGTCCTGACCGAAGACAACGGCCTTCAGGTCACGATCCAGATTTTTCAGGGCACGTTTGTCATCGTTCGACACATGGGACGGCGGGATGCGGGCAATACGTGAGACGATTTCCTCAATCTCATGCTTGCCGATCACTTTTTTCTGCTTGCTCTTGGGCAGAATACGTTGAGCGGCGCCGGCTTCATCAATGACGTCAATCGCCTTGTCCGGCAAATGACGGTCAGAAATGTGGCGTGCTGACAACTCGGCGGCGGTGGTTAATGCAGAAGCGGTGTACTTGATGCCGTGGTGCGCTTCAAACCGCGATTTCAGTCCCTTCAGAATTTCGATGGTTTCTGCGACAGAGGGTTCGTTGACATCGACCTTCTGGAAGCGACGTGATAGCGCGGAGTCCTTTTCGAAGATGCCACGATATTCTACGAACGTGGTGGCACCGATACAGCGCAACTGGCCATTGGCCAACGCAGGTTTGAGCAGATTGGAGGCGTCCAGCGTGCCTCCCGATGCAGAGCCGGCACCAATCAGTGTGTGGATCTCGTCAATAAATAGCACGGCACTGGGGTTGTCCTTGAGGGCTTTAAGCACACCCTTCAGGCGCTGTTCGAAGTCGCCCCGGTATTTGGTACCCGCGAGCAGGGCACCCATGTCGAGTGAGTATACGGTGGCCTCGGCCAGGACATCTGGCACATCCTTGTCAACGATGCGGCGGGCCAGGCCTTCGGCAATGGCCGTCTTGCCGACACCTGCCTCGCCCACCAGAAGTGGGTTGTTCTTGCGGCGACGACAGAGAATCTGAACAACGCGCTCCAGCTCGCGCTCTCGACCAATGAGCGGATCGATCTTACCCTGCGCTGCCAGTGTATTCAGGTTGACGGTGTACTGTTCGAGCGGCCCCATCTGCGCCTTGTCGGTGGTATCGCTATCGCCATCGGTACCCTCTGCCTTCGCACTATCCCGCGGCACTTTGGCAATGCCGTGGGATATATAGTTCACCAGATCGAGACGAGAGATGTTCTGCTTCTGTAGGAAGTAAACGGCATGCGAATCCTTCTCGCCAAAGATGGCAACGAGCACATTGGCACCGGTCACTTCCTTCTTGCCGGATGACTGCACATGCAGGATGGCCCGCTGGATCACACGCTGAAAGCCCAGTGTCGGCTGTGTCTCGCCGTCATGGTCTTCCGCGACGACCGGGGTGTGCTCTTCGATGAAGCGGGTCAGTTCAAGGCGTAATGCTTCGAGCTGGCTACCACAGGCCCGCAAGGCATCGGAGGCGGAAGGGTTGTCAATCAGCGCCAGTAGCAGATGCTCGACCGTGATGAATTCATGGCGCTTCTGGCGTGCTTCGACAAAAGCCGTGTGCAGACTGACTTCAAGTTCCTGGGCAATCATGGGGCTTCCTCCATCACGCAGGCCAGAGGGTGTTGATGTTCCCTAGCCAGATTAACAACCTGTTCGACTTTGCTGGCGGCGATGTCGCGAGTGTAGACGCCGCAAATACCCCGACCTTCGGTGTGTACTTCAAGCATGATACGCATGGCGCGTTCATGATCCATCCGGAAAATATATTGCAAAACGTGAACGACGAAATCCATGGGGGTGAAATCGTCATTCAGCAGGAGTACCTGATAGAGCGGTGGTGCACGTAGATCCAACGTTTCTCGTTCGAGAACAGCAGTTCCATCCTGGGTTTTTCGGTGAGTAGCCATGCGCACAATTTAAGGGTTGAAAGCCAAATCTTCAATGGGTTTGTCATAAAAGCCCGATGAATCCGACAGATACGAAACAGAGACAAGCTTGCGCTGCAGCATAAAAAATTGTGAAAATTGGTTGACGATGTGTAAAACATCGCGTAAAAAAGGCAAATACCGGAATTCCGGTACAGGGAGGAGTGTGGGCGCACCCGGTGTGCTACGTTCTGAAATAGTTTAAAGAGGTCAGTACGACCGGAAGGAAGCAGTAAAATGGCACTAGGTACCGTCAAGTGGTTCAATGACGCAAAGGGTTTTGGTTTCATCACGCCGGACGGCGGCGGTGAAGATCTGTTCGCCCATTTCTCCGCAATCACCATGAATGGTTTCAAGACCCTGAAAGAAGGCGAGCGCGTCACTTTCGACGTGGTCGATGGCCCGAAGGGTAAGCAAGCCGCTAACATCGGCCGTGCTTAATGCGGATGTGGGCGTTGCTTAACTGACAGCGTCCCATCAGGAAAAAGCCCGCCGATTGGCGGGCTTTTTCTTTTGTTGGGTATCATGCCGCTATGGATCGAATCAGGAAATCGCTCGCGACAATGCTGGCTATCTGCATTGCGTCTGCCCCGATGCCGGGGCTAGCCGCTTCGACAGAGCTCCCCGAGCTGGGGGATGCTGCGCACGAAGTCTTGCCGCCCCAGCTGCAACGCAAGCTGGGGGCCGAGTTCTATAATGAGATCCGTTTGCGAGAACCCTCGTATATCGATGACCCGGAAATTGCCGGATATGTGAATCGGGTTGGGCGTCGCTTGGTTTCTGCAAGTGCTGATCCGAATGGCCGGTTCACCTTCTTCGTGTTGCGAGATCGACAGATTAATGCCTTTGCCACCTTTGGCGGTTATGTCGGGATTAATACAGGATTGTTGCTTGCTGCGCGGACCGAATCTGAGTTTGCTGGTGTGTTGGCCCATGAGATCTCTCACGTGACACAGCAGCATCTGGCGCGGGGCATCATGGCGGCTCAGAACCAGTCCATGTCCTCATTGGCCAGCCTGGCCTTGCTGATTCTGGCGGCCCGAGCTGGGGGCAATACGGGGCAGATGGCACAGGGGGCCGGTCAGGCTATTCAGGCGGCGAATATCCAGACACAGCTGGGTTATTCACGGGATTTTGAACGTGAGGCTGATCGGGTGGGGTATACAACGCTGACCAAGGCCGGCTATGACCCCAAAGGTATGGCCGACTTTTTTGAACGACTGCAGAAATCCACGGCCATTTATGAAAACAATGCGCCTGTCTATTTACGGACGCACCCGCTCACTACCGATCGTATTTCTGACATGCAGGGACGGGCACACAACGCACCTTATCGTCAGGTAAGGGATTCCCAGGAGTTCTATCTGGTTCGTGCCAAATTACGCGTCATGGAAACCATGCCACAGGATGCGCTGGCCGAATTTGAAACCCAGCTGCGTGAGCGACGCTTTGCGCATGAGTCTGCAGTTTTCTACGGCATATCCCGTGCGCAATTGCGACTTGGTCGATTTGCCGAAGCTGATAAGTCGCTCCAGCAGGCGAAAAAACTGGCACCGGCCAATCCGATGTTCGAGACACTGGCAGCCGAGATCAAACTCGGTGAAAAAGATATCGCAGGTGCAACGCATCTTTATCGCGAAGCCTACAAACGCTACCCCAATGATGAAGCATTGATGCTGGGGCTGGTCAGTGTCCTGCAACTGCAGGGGCAGAATGAAGCGGCCATCCAGATTTTGGATGCGCGTCTACGTAATGGCGTACGCGATCCGAAGTTGTATCTGCTACAGGCGCAGTCTTATGCGGCACTTGGCAAGTCCGTGCAATCCCGACAAGCCACTGCCGAAGCCTATGCGCTCAATGGTCAGACGCAGGCAGCTGTAGAGCAATTGGAATTGGCACAGCGGGAAGCCAGGCAGTTTCATGAGCAGTCGATGATCGACACACGCCTGCGAGCCTTGCGTGCTCAAGTCCTGGAAGAACGTAAGTCGGCGAATCAGTCGCCATTTTAAGTGCTATGTCCGATGAATAAGAATCCCATGACAGCATGCGCATCGCTAGAATCACCTGTTGAAATTCACAGACACCTGGATGTCTGTGGACTTAAATGCCCGATGCCAATTCTTCGTACCAAAAAAGCGCTGGCTGACATGGCCAGTGGCCAGGTTCTGGAGATTCGCGCCACCGACCCGGCGGCACAGGATGATTTTGCGGCATTCGCCCGGCAGACCGGTCATCAATTACTGAAGGTCGAAGAATCTGCGGGCACGTTCACGTTCTTACTACAGCGTAAGTAATAATGCAGCGACACCCGCCGGCCGTATTGTTCCGTGATGCGCTGGCACCGGCATCGGAAGCAGCCTGCCTACTACTCACGCGTGTTGAATCTGTCTGGCCCATTACGGATGGTGTGTCATTACGACAGGCGATGGCGGCAGCCGATGCGGCTCGTGCGCGGCATGGCTACGTCGTGTTTGCCCTGGATTATGAGATGGGGGTGTTGCTGGAACCTTGTCTGGCTAACGCTGACAACAGCACCGGACGACAGGCGCCATTGGGATATGTCTGGTGTTTTCAACAAGCTGACCGGCTCACTTGTGCCGAGGCGGATGTATGGCTTACTGCCCGGGGGCAAACGGAACCCGCGGGCTGCGTGCGAGGCCGCCCCCCCTTGTCACCCGAGGTTTATGCCGAGAAGCTGGCCAAGATTCGCGCCGCCATTGCGGATGGTGAGGTCTACCAGATCAATTACACCTTTCCGATGGATGTCATGGTGTACGGTGATCCGGCCAATGTATTCCTGAATCTGGTGCGTGCACAACCGACATCACACGCGGTTTACATTGATTTGCCGGAAGCTCAGGTGATGTCGTTGTCGCCAGAATTGTTTTTCACGGTCAATGGTGATCAGATCACGGTCAAACCCATGAAGGGTACGGCCCCGCGGGCGCAGGACGCCATCGTTGATCAGCAACAGGCATCTGACCTGCGCACATCAGAAAAAAACCGTGCAGAAAACCTGATGATTGTCGATCTGCTACGCAACGATCTCGGGCGTGTTGCCAAAGCCGGCACCGTACAAGTCGAGACTTTGTTCGATGTTGAGGCTTTTCCGACGGTGCACCAGATGACCTCCACCGTGGGGGCGACACTACAGACAGATCGCCTGGGTGATTTGATCACGAGTCTGTTTCCCTGTGGTTCTGTGACAGGGGCGCCAAAAGTGGCCGCCATGCAGAAAATTATGGCATGGGAGATTGCGCCCCGTGGTTTGTATACGGGGACCATCGGGTGGGCCACTAAAGACCAGATTCGGGCGAATGTTGCGATACGAACGATTGTGCTGGATCCACCCGTTGATACGCCGCATCATGAATCTGTTAGGGTCCGGACGGGCGTGCTGGGTGTGGGCAGTGGCATCGTGTGGGATTCTGTTGCGCAGGACGAGTACGACGAATGCCTGCTGAAAAGTGCTTTTCTCGTGAAGCCGGATCCCGATTTCACCCTATTTGAAACACTGCGGCTAGAACTACCAGCGGATGAGCTTTCGACCACACTGCCGCTGGTGGAAATTTATCCGCACATCCGGCGTCATGCTGCTCGGCTAGCGCAGTCATCCTATGCCCTGGGCTTTAATTACGATGAGGGGGCTTTCGAGTCACTCTTGTGGGACGTCAAGACTGCGATCCGTCAGAAACAGGGGGCAAGTGATGTCACCCGGCTGTTCCGCGTTCGCGTTGACCTGTCGCACGCAGGCGTCTTATCAACGACTTGGTCGCCGTTGCCGCCACTTCCGGCACGTGTCGGGTTGATCTGGTCCGAGGTGCGTCTGAAGAGCGATGCACCGTTGTTGCGTCATAAAACCTCGGCGCGTGCGATCTACGATGCTGCGATAGAACAGGCCATGGCACAGCAGGCCTTTGACAGCCTGTTTTGTAACGAGCATGGTGACGTATGTGAAGGTGCCCGGAGCAATGTGTTTGTGCGTGAAGGGAAGCGCTTGTTAACGCCGCCTGTCCGTTGTGGTCTGTTGCCCGGCGTATTACGCGCCAGCTTGGTCGACCGTGGTGAAGCCAGTGAAGCCACGCTGACCGTGGCGGACATCAAGGCGGCCTCACGCGAAGGCCGGCTCCGCGTGGGCAACGCCCTCCGCGGCCTGATGCCGGCTTATCTCAAATAACGCGCACTCAACGCCGTGGCGTTGTTTCAGCGTACTTTCAACGCGTTTGCAATTTTGCGAGCTGTGGCTTAAGCATGGTCAGTGTATTGCCGAAATCAGCCATCCGCTGACGTTCCTGATCGACCACCGCCGGTGGCGCGCGATCAACAAACGAGGCATTGCCCAGCTTGCTCTCGGCTTTCTTGATTTCACCTTCCAGGCGGGCGATTTCTTTTTCCAGGCGGGCAATTTCAGCCGGCACATCGACTTCGACTTCCAGCATCAGCTGCACATTCCCCAATACAGCGACGGGTGCCAGGGCATCGGCCGGTAGCGTTTCAACGAAACGTACCTCGGACAACTTGGCCAACCCCTGGAGGATCGGCACCGCTTCGGCCAGCGCGCTTTGCTCGTCCTGACGGGCAGCAATGATCAGCGGCACCTTCGTCGCAGGTGACAAGCTCATCTCACCCCGCAGGTTACGGCAGGCTGAAATCAGGCCCTTCAGACGTTCAACCTGAGCCTCTGCAGCGGTATCAATGCGCTGCTCGTCACATACCGGATAGCCGGCCAGCAGAATGGTGTCGTGTGTCTTGCGGCCCGCCATGGGGGCTATGGTTTGCCACAGCTCTTCCGTAATGAACGGAATGAACGGGTGTGCCAGACGAAGGATCGTTTCAAGCACACGCAGCAGCGTACGGCGTGTGGTGCGTTGTTGTGCCGGGCTGCCGTTCTGGATTTGTACTTTAGCGATTTCCAGGTACCAGTCACAGTACTCATCCCACACCAGGTGGTAGAGGGCTTGTGCCGCCAGGTCGAAACGGTAGTCATGGAGTTGTTGACCAATTTCCGCTTCGGCACGTTGCAGCAGGCTGATCATCCAGCGATCGGCAGCCGAGAAGTTCAGGTCAGCATCAGCGGCGTCGATGCCGCAATCCTGGTCTTCAGTGTTCATCAGCACAAAGCGTGTGGCATTCCACAACTTGTTGCAGAAGTTGCGATACCCCTCACAGCGAGACAGATCAAACTTGATATCGCGGCCGGGGCTAGCCAGGGAGGTAAAAGTAAAGCGCAACGCATCGGTGCCGAAACTCGGAATGCCTTCCGGGAATTCCTTGCGGGTTTCCTTCTCGATGCTCTGCGCCTGCTTCGGATTCATCAGGCCGAAGGTGCGCTTCTTGACCAGCTCATCCAGAGTAATGCCATCGATGAGATCAATCGGATCGAGCACATT
>JALRGK010000109.1 GCA_023253415.1 Rhodocyclaceae bacterium | reverse complement strand
GCGGCGCTTCACTTCGTCGCCGAAACCTTGCGCACGTGACTTGGCGTACATGTCATTGAGATCGCTGTATTCCGGAGCGCGGTAGCCGTAACGGACGCCATCGAAACGCGAGAGGTTCGAGCTGGCTTCGGCCGGGGCGATCACGTAGTAGGCGGCGACCGATTGGCCAATCGATGGGAGCGACACTTCGACGGTTTCGGCGCCCAGCTTGCGGTACTCGGCCAGCGCGGTGTCGATCGCGGCCATGGTGGCGGCATCACCATCGGCGTTAAAGAATTCTTTTGGCAGACCGATGCGCAGCCCCTTGAGTGGCTGCTCCAGCGAGCGGGTGTAGTCGTCGGTTTCACGTTCGAGGCTGGTCGAATCCTTGGCATCAAAACCGGCAAAGGCGTTGAGCAGCAAGCCGCAGTCCTCGGCGGAGTGTGCCATCGGGCCGGCCTGATCCAGCGATGAGGCGAAGGCGATCATGCCCCAGCGCGACACGGTGCCGTAAGACGGTTTCAAACCCGTCAGGCCACACAGTGCGGCCGGTTGGCGGATCGAGCCACCGGTGTCGGTACCGGTGACGGCAGGTGCCAGACGTGCGGCTACCGCAGCCGCCGAACCACCCGACGAACCGCCGGGCACGCGTTCGGTATCCCAGGGGTTGCGCACGGGGCCGTAGTACGAGGTTTCGTTCGACGAGCCCATGGCGAACTCGTCCATATTAAGTTTGCCGAGAGAGACTAGCCCGGCCTGGTTGCAGCGCTCGACGACCGTGGCGTTGTACGGCGCGATGAAGTTTTCGAGCATGCGCGAACCACAGGTGGTGCGCCAGCCGTCCTGGCAGAAGATGTCTTTATGGGCGATCGGCACACCGGTGAGCGGGCCGGCATGGCCCGCGGCGCGCGCGGCATCGGCGGCTTTGGCGGCCGCTCGCGACTTCTCTTCGTCGATCGTGACAAAGGCGTTGATCGTCGGGTTGTGTTGCGCGATGCGACTCAAGAAAAGATCGGTCAGTTCCAGACTGGAAACCTGTTTGGATTCGAGCGCGCTGGCGAGCTCTTTGAGGCTGGCTTTAAACATTATTCGATTACCTTCGGCACGAGGTAGAGGCCAGCTTCCGATTCCGGTGCCAAGGCCAGGCAGCGGTCACGCTGTTCGATGCTACCGTCTGTGACTGTGTCGTCACGCAGGCGTTGGCCGACGTCGCAGGCGTGTGCCATGGGGGCGATGCCCTCAGTATTGACCTGGCGCATGTCGGCGATCATGCCGAAGATATTGTCGAGGTGGCCGAGTGTGGCGTTGACTTGCGTCGAATCGAGCTCGATCCGGGCTAGCTTGGCCAGTCTTTGGACGTCTTCAGGGGTAAAAGCCATGATTTTTTAGCGGTTGCCGTCAAAAGGTGCGAGTGAATATGCAGAAGGCATGCCTTCGAATATCCCTTTGAATTTGCGGTATTATACGTGGTTTGGTCGGGGTTCAGTATGGACGCCCCGCTGCATCGCAGCGCGAACGCCTCGGTTCTGCGCGCATGCCCTTATTTATAGATTTGGAGTGTTTCATGTTCGGACTGTTTCGCGGGATGTTTTCTAACGACCTGGCCATCGACCTGGGTACCGCTAATACCCTGATTTATTCGCGTGGCAAGGGCATTGTCCTGGATGAGCCTTCGGTTGTCGCGATTCGTACGGATGGCGGTCCGAGCGCCCGTAAATCGATCGAGGCGGTGGGTAAGGAAGCCAAGATGATGCTCGGTAAAACGCCGGGTAGCATTAATGCCATTCGTCCGATGAAGGACGGTGTGATCGCCGACTTCACCGTGACCGAGCAGATGCTCAAGCAGTTCATCAAGCGCGTGCATGATGTGCGCATGTTTGCACCATCGCCCCGCATTATTATTTGCGTGCCTTGTGGTTCGACCCAGGTTGAGCGTCGTGCCATTCGTGAATCGGCACTGGGTGCAGGCGCGTCGCAGGTCTACCTGATTGAAGAGCCGATGGCTGCTGCTATTGGTGCCGGCTTGCCGGTCGAAGATGCCACCGGTTCGATGGTGGTCGATATCGGCGGTGGCACGACTGAAGTGGGCGTGATTTCGCTGGGCGGTATGGTGTATTCGACATCGGTGCGTGTCGGCGGTGATAAGTTCGATGAATCGATCATCAACTACATCCGCCGTAACTACGGCATGCTGATTGGCGAGACTACGGCAGAAAACATCAAGAAGCAGATCGGTACGGCTTATCCCGGTATCGAAGTGCTGGAAATGGAAGTCAAGGGTCGCAACCTGGCCGAAGGTATTCCGCGGACCTTTACCGTAACATCGAATGAAATTCTCGAAGCGCTGTCGGAGCCAACTAACCAGATCGTTACTGCCGTGAAGCAGGCGTTGGAACAGACGCCGCCGGAACTGGGCGCTGACATTGCCGAACGTGGCCTGATTCTGACGGGCGGCGGTGCACTGCTGCGCGATCTGGATCGCTTGCTGCGCGAAGAAACCGGTCTGCCGGTGATGGTGGCGGAAGACCCGCTGACCTGTGTGGTGCGTGGTTGCGGCATTGCTCTGGAAAAGATGGACAAGCTAGGCAACGTGTTCGCCAGCGAGTAATAGGAAGGCTCAAGGAACGCATCACCGCGCCTGCTGATGTCAGGACTCGAACA
>JALRGK010000246.1 GCA_023253415.1 Rhodocyclaceae bacterium | reverse complement strand
AGGAAGCGATAGCACACGCCATCGCCGACCGGGTAAAAACGGAATAAGACATAACCACTCCTGGCACAACTGTGCCAAAGCCTGAACGAGCGTCCCCGCAGGTTCGAAGCAAACAAAAAACTACAGGCGTGGTCTGATAGCCGGCAACGGCAATCGGAGCCGCTCACCCGCAGCACGAATGTCCGAAAGGCCGGTCTCCGGGCTCGCGCGGGGTAGGGCATCCCTACCGAACGTACCGCCTTCCCAGATCCAAAGATCCAGTGGCTTGAGGTACGACACAGCGCTTACCGTTGCGGGGGCAGCACCGGGCTAGCAATAAATGCATCACCGGTTTCCCGTTTCACCTCGAGGCAGTTTCACTACAACGAGGCACCTATCGGATGGTTCGACCCCATGAGGTCGAACGCGGCGAATGTTACCATCAATTGAACCAATCGTTTAAAAATCATCTACTTAATAGAAAAGCAGTTGACCCTGCCGCGTCGGCATCCTATAGTGCGCGGCATGGATAGACATCTTTCTCTGCTGGATCAGAAACTGTCCCAGCTTATCTCGCTGCTGGAGCAGTCCCGTGCGCAAAACAGCCAGCTCCGGTCCAACCTGGCTGCCGCCGAAGCGCGTTGCCAGCAGCTCGAATCCCAAATGGACACCGCGCGAAACAAGCTGGAACAGGTCGTTTCGCATCTGCCTGACTCGGTGAATCTGTCATGACGACACCTAACCATCTTGATGTAACGCTTTTCGGTCGCGAATACCGACTTGCCTGTCCGCCCGAACAGCAAGACGCTTTGCGTCAAGCCGTAGCACTGGTCGACGGTAAAATGCAGGAAGTGGCCAGCAAGGGGCGCCAGGTTTCGGCGGAACGTGCGGCGATCATGGCCGCTATTTCTCTAGCGCATGAATCGCTTGCTGCGCGCAACCAGGGTGGCGACTCTGCGGGCCCTGCCGTTGACAACAGTGCCATAGAGCGTAAAGTCGACGACATGGTTCAACGCGCCACGGATGCGATCGACACGCACCAGAACGCGCTGTTCTAAAATCGCTAGTTGTCTCTATGCCCCTTGCGACGTTGGTGATGCCCAGCGTTGCTTGGACCAATGCTTATAGCAATGGTCGCTGGCTCTTATACCGCTGTTGTGATTGCCCCTTGCGGGCGAACCTGATGCGGCACGTCAGCGGCCTCACTGAACCCAGGTTCAGAGCCACCTAGGTGTTGCTACGTTCGCGGGGGGCACCCTCATCCATCTGTTTCTGTATGGCATGCTGACCTGCTAACAGGTGCGCACGCATAGCGGCTTCGGCTCCCTCGGCATCCCGATCCAGCATGGCCGCCAGAATCAGCCTGTGTTCGGCCAGCGACGAATCCAATCGACCGACACGTGACAAGGAATTAAGGCGCGACAGCTTCAATACTTTGCGCAGGTCATTAATAATCTGAATGAGCCACCGATTCCCGGCCTGTTCCTGCACCAGACGGTGGAACTCCTGGTTCACTTCAAAAAACTGGCGGATCTCACCGGCGGCAGCGGCCTGCTCCAACGCATCATGACAGGCTTGTAGCTCTGCGGCGGCCAGATCACTTAACTTTCTGGTCGCCTCGAAGGCACAACGGCCTTCCAGCATGGCCAGCACCGGGTAAATCTCCGAAGCATCTTCTTTGGAGATCTCGGCCACATAGCAACCACGGCGTGGTTTCAGCGTGACGAGGCCTTCGGCCGCCAATACTTTCAGGGCTTCGCGCAGCGGCGTCCTGGAAATGCCGTATCGGGCAACGACGGCCACTTCGTCGATCCATTCACCGGGCTGCAGCACGTGGTCAAAAATCTCTTCCCGCAACCGACCGGCAACCTCCTGATAAAGGGCTGCAGAAACAATGGGTTGCCGAACGGCCTTCGGCACTTTTTTTGGCGATTTTGGCGAAGTTGCGCCCATAATTATGAATAACGTATGATTCGGTTATCGATGTGGCTGACTTCCCGTAGTCTGCCACAGTTTGCTGTTTTCACTGAAGTAGCCCTCCTTGTGGCGAGGGCATGTGTGCATTTGCATCGCATGCTGCGCCGCAACCACCAGATTCTGCGAGAGGTCCGTCATGAGCAATACGAATAAAGCCACCCCTGAGGCCATTGAGGCCTGGCAAAAGGCTGCCGCTAAACAGTCGCCGGAAGGTGACCTGAGCCGCCTGGACTGGCATACGCCGGAAGGCCTGACGGTCAAACCGCTCTATACCAAAGCGGATACCGAAAACCTGGAAAATACGGACACCCTACCGGGTTTTGCGCCGTTCCTGCGCGGGCCGCAGCCAACCATGTACGCAGTGAAGCCCTGGACGATCCGTCAGTACGCCGGTTTTTCGACCGCCGAAGCCTCCAACGCGTTCTACCGCAAGGCCCTGGCCGCCGGCGGCCAGGGCGTGTCCGTGGCCTTCGATCTGGCGACGCACCGCGGCTACGACTCCGACCACGACCGTGTCGCGGGCGACGTCGGCAAGGCGGGCGTGGCGATCGACTCGGTCCTCGACATGAAGATCCTGTTCGATCAGATCCCGCTC
>JALRGK010000161.1 GCA_023253415.1 Rhodocyclaceae bacterium | reverse complement strand
CCAGGCCGTTATCGAACGCATCGAACCGCGTCGTAATCTGTTCCGTCGATCCGACCAGTTCAAGGACAAGGCCATCGCCGCCAATGTGGATCAGGTCTGGTTTGTGGTGGCCACCGAGCCTTCTTTCGACCCGGAACTGCTGTCGCGTTGTCAGGTGGCTTGTGCCGCTGAGGAAATTGACTTCATGGTGCTGCTGAACAAATCAGACCTCGCGAATCTGTTACCGTCTGCCGAAGCGTTACTAGCGTCCTTTAAACGTATTGGTATCACTGTCCTGCAAACCTCCACGCTGACGGCGCTTGGCATGGATCTGCTGCAACAGCAGATCGCTGGGCGAAGCACGGTACTGACCGGCCAATCCGGCATGGGCAAATCATCGCTCATCAATGCGCTGGTGCCAGACGCCAAGGCCACTATCGGTGACATCTCCCGTTTTCTTGACACGGGCCGCCACACGACAACGACCGTTCAGGCTTATCAACTGAATGGCGACACCACTGTGATTGATGTACCGGGCTTGCAGGTGTTCGGGTTATCGCACTTGAGCGACGAAGACATCTTGCTGGCGTTTCCCGAATTCAGGCCGCATCTGGGTGATTGCCGCTTCCGTGATTGCCGGCACGATCAGGACCCCGGCTGCGCCCTACGTGCAACTGTCGAGTCCGGTAACGCGACAGAGGTGCGACTGCAACTTCTGCGTCGCCTACTGCAGGAAAGAAACAACCGAGCATAAAAAAACCGCCCCCGGGGTTCCCCGGGAGCGGTTTCTGTTCAAGCATTACCGAATTAGCAGCGCTCGAAGATCACGGCAATACCCTGGCCGCCACCGATACACATGGTGACGAGGCAGTACTTGCCGCCGATACGGTTCATTTCATAGATCGCCTTGGTGGCGATGAAGGCGCCGGAGCAGCCGACCGGGTGGCCGAGGGCGATGGCGCCGCCGTTCGGGTTGGTCTTGGCCGGATCGAGGCCGAGGACCTTGGAGACCGACAGGGCCTGGGCCGCGAAGGCTTCGTTCGACTCGATGACGTCCATCTGGT
This sequence comes from Rhodocyclaceae bacterium, assembly GCA_023253415.1. Taxonomy (GTDB): domain Bacteria; phylum Pseudomonadota; class Gammaproteobacteria; order Burkholderiales; family Rhodocyclaceae; genus Fluviibacter. The sequence goes on along the minus strand of JALRGK010000161.1, from coordinate 3,235 downwards.
CCAGCTTCAGACCGGCTTTCTTGAGTGCCAGCTGGGTCGCCGGGATCGGGCCTTCACCCATCTCATGGTTCGGCACACCGGCAACGGCGTAGGAGACGATACGAGCCAGCGGCTTCTGGCCAGCCTTAACGGCTGTCGCAGCATCTGCCAGCACGAAGAAAGCAGCGCCATCGTTAATACCCGAGGCGTTACCAGCGGTGACGGTACCGTTTTCTTTCTTGAACGCCGGCTTCATCTTGGCCAGTGATTCCAGCGTGGTCCCCGGTTTGACATGTTCGTCCGTATCGAACACCACTTCACCCTTACGGGTTTGTTTGACGATCGGCACGATTTGCGACTTGAAGTGACCGGCTTCGATCGCTGCGGCTGCGCGACGCTGCGATTCAACGGCGAAGGCATCCTGTGCTTCACGGGTAATGCCATGCTTGGCAGCCAGGTTTTCGGCGGTAATACCCATGTGACCGACACCAAACGGGTCGGTTAGCACGGCAACCATACTATCGATGGCCTTGGTGTCACCCATGCGGGCACCGGTACGCAGTGCCGGCAGCATATAGCTGGCCTTGGACATCACTTCAACGCCGCCACCGATGCCGTAATCGGCATCGCCGAGCATAATGTTCTGGGCCGTGGTGACAATACCCTGCAGACCAGAGGCGCACAGACGGCTCACCTGCATGGCAACGGAATCCATCGACAAACCTGCCTGGATGGAAGCAACGCGGGAAACATAGGCATAACGCGAATCCGTCGGCATCGTGGTGCCCACCGTCACGTAGTTGATCGCCAGAGGATCTACACCGGAACGGGATACGGCTTCCTTCATGACGGTGCCGGCCAGCTCACACGGCTCCATGTCTGCCAACGAACCACCAAAAGCGCCGATGGCCGAACGAACTGCACTCAGTACAACAACGTCTCTGCTCATGCTTCTGTCTCCCAACCTATACTGGTTTTAATGAATCAAATACCCACCCAAGCGGCGAGTCCAACAACTGCGAGTAGTATCACCCACAAAATCAAAGCGCGCCAGACCAAACCAATGGCTGACGGCAAAATGGCCGGTGTCGCTTCATCACCCACCCCAATTTCAGGACGGTCTGAAACGGCAGCATCATCTTCAATAACCGGCGAATGGCTAAGCGCTCCGCCCAGCTTAACGCCTAATGCGCCCGCACCCGCGGCAACAATCACGCCGGCGGTATGATCACGCCAGGTTTTGGCCTGTTCACGCCAGCAGTAGATGGCATCTTCAAAGTTACCCACGATGGCAAAGGCCACGGCCGTCATGCGGGCCGGCAACCAGTCCACCAGTGCAAAGGCCTGCCGGGCAAAGGCACCGAACTGGCGACGTTTCACCTGCACTTCTTCAGCCGCATGCTCACCCACAACTTCTTCATCTTTTCGGTCACTACCGTTCCAATGCGTGGCCAGGAAGGCGGTTAGTCGATAGAACACGGCACCGACCGGGCCAAAAACCACAAACCAGGCAAGCACACCAAACACATGGCGATGGGAGGCTAGAACACCGGTCTCGATCGCAAGGCGCGCAATTTCATCTGAACTGGCATTGTCCGGGCATTCGCTATTCCAGGCCTTCATGGCCTTACGGGCTGCCGGAACGTCATCTGCCTGCAGCGCTTCGTTCACTTCCGTGAAGGAATGGCTGAACTGGCGAAAACCGAGTGTGAGATACAACACCAGCACACCAAAGGCCAACCCCAACAACACGTTGATACCGGAAAGGATGGCGTCGAGCAGCGTAGCGAGCAGCACACCGCCACCAACAACCAGCAACCACGCCAGAAAACCATGCTGACGGTTGCCCGAATCAAAGACGCTCTCAACCCAGTTCGCAAGGCGGGTCAGCGGCTGACCGACCAAACGGGCATAGGGCAATGGGCGAACCTGTTCAATGACGAGCGCAAGAATCAGTACAACGAGTTTCATAGATCTACAAGCCTGTTATTCCGTGTCGATACCGGAACCACAATGGCACCGGCTATCGCTATTTGCTTCCAAGATAACATAATTCAACTGGAGATTTTGCAATCTTTTGCAGCTCATCCGGTTAAGCATGTTCTGAAGTACGGTGCACAATGCTAGCCAGCTGCGCCAGCATCCCGGCGGTTGCCCCCCAGATATAACGACTCCCCCAGGGTACGGCTTTGAATGATCGCCAGGCGCCTCGATAAAACCGGGTTTCCTGTCGAAAGTTTCGTGGGTCCAGTACGAAATCGAGCGGTACCTCAAAAATCTCGGCGACTTCATCAGCCTGGGGTGTCAGCACTACCGGGGTTTGCACAAACCCGAGCACGGGAGAGACCGTAAAACCGGTGCCTGTCAGGTATTGAGGCATCTGGCCAAAGGGATCAACCCGCTCCGGCGGCAGGCCAATTTCCTCCCAGGCTTCTCGTAGCGCACCGGCAATGGCCCCCTCTCCTTGGTCCAACCCGCCACCGGGAAAACTGATTTGGCCAGCATGATCCCGCAAATGCGCTGTGCGCTGCGTCAGTAACAAACGTAACGGGGCATCCGGTGCGGCCTGTAAAATAGGCACAAGCACCGCCGCAGGTCGACGGCCCGCATCTAATCGCTGTCGGATCTCCGGTGGCACAGGTTCATCCACCACTTCGACCACACCTGGCTGGCCAGGCACTGCCCCTGGAGGCATTGCGGCAAATGCACGACGCAGCTGTTCGGTTGTAATAGCCATGGCATGAAAAAAGGCGCCGAAGCGCCTTAGGAGTTACTCGCGGAAATTACCAAACTGCAACGGTACGTCCTTGATGCCCTCTTTCACGAGGGCAATTGCTTCCTGCAGAATGTCGCGTTTGGCGCCGGTCACACGCACCGCCTCTCCCTGAATGGAAGCCTGAACCTTCATTTTCGAGTCTTTGAGCATGGAAACGATCTTTTTAGAGGTCGTCTGCTCAATACCCACCCGAACCTTGAGCTCCTGCTTTACCTTGTTGCCACCCACCTTTTGCACGGCACCATGCTCCAGGCAGCGGATATCAATGCTTTTGCTGGTCATTTCCGGCAACAGAATGCCCTGCATCTGGTCTAGCTGAAAATCATTATCAGCAAACAGGGTGATGGTTTTGTCTTTTTCATTGAGCTCGGCATGCACATCCGAACCTTTGAAATCATAACGATTAGTGATTTTGCGATTAGCGACATCCACCGCATTCTTAAGCGATGGCACGGACCGTATCTGGGTTTTACAGCCCAC
>JALRGK010000128.1 GCA_023253415.1 Rhodocyclaceae bacterium | reverse complement strand
ACGATGATGAAGGTGCGATCTGCCCTTTTCTCGAATAACTCGGTCTGGCATTGGGCATGAAAGCGCGCTGAGCTTCCCCCGAAATTTCGTCTGCCAAGGGTGACATAAAATCGAGTCACTTTTGGAAGGCAGGAAATGAAGATACCGAAACAGGCATACACGATCGAGTTCAAGGAACTGGCGGTCAAACGAATCAAAGATGGCCAGAGCGTCAGCACGGTGTGCAAGGAACTCGGCCTCGGCGACCAGACCGTGCGCAACTGGGTCAAGGCATCAGCAGAAGGCAAGCTTGCCGGGGCGGGTAGCAGAGTAGTGACGCCAGAAGAGATGGAACTCACCAGGCTGCGTGCCGAGAATCTCCGGCTCAAGCGGGAGAACGAAATCCTAAAAAAAGCGACGGCGTACTTCGCAAAGGATGTTCTGTGAAGTACGCCTGGATTGCTGCGCAGGGCAAGGCGTATTCCCTGACAGAAATGTGCGATGTCCTCGACGTCAGCATCAGCGGCTATCGCGCCTGGAAGCGCGGCGGCAAACCGGATCGCAAGCGCCTGTCCGACAGCCAGATGCTGGCCCTGATCCGCGCTATTCATGCCGAACTCAGAGGGGCCTACGGCAGTCCGCGCATGGTGCGCGAGCTGCGGACAAGAGGCTTCTCGGCGAGCAAGGCACGGGTTGAACGGCTGATGCGTGACAACGGCATCTACGCCCGCCACAAGCGGCGCTACAAGGTTACGACCGACTCGAAGCACGGCCTGCCGGTGGCGGAGAACCTGCTCGCCAGAAACTTTATGCCGACGGCGCCGAATCAGGTTTGGACGTCGGACATCACCTACCTGTGGACCGATGAAGGCTGGCTCTATCTGGCGATCGTTCTCGACCTGTTTAACCGCGAAGTGGTTGGCTGGTCGTTGAAGCCGCGCATGACGGCGGACATCGTGACGGATGCGCTGACCATGGCTTGGTTCAGGAAGCGGCCGGCGCCGGGGCTGATGCATCACTCCGACCGGGGCAGCCAATACGCCAGCCAGGTCTTTCAGGAGAAGCTCAGAGCCTACGGCATGACCTGCTCGATGAGCCGGAAAGGAAACTGCTGGGACAATGCGCCGACGGAGAGTTGGTTCAACAGCTTCAAGAACGAGCGAGTCCATGGTGTTCGCTACGCCACGCACGCCGAGATCAAGGCCACAACCTTTGAATACATCGAGGTTTTTTACAATCGGAAACGGCAGCATTCGACGCTCGGTTACAAGTCGCCTGTTCAGTTTCTGGAGACCTGGATCAGAGAGCAGCATCAGGAAAAACGGGTAGCATGAAACCCATCCGTTGGCAGACGAAAAACCGAGGGAAGCTCAAACTGAATGGCGCCATAATTTCGTCGCGGGATAAATTGCTCCCATCCATCATCGAAAACGAATCTCCTGTCCTTCCTGTAACCCCCATTACACCATGCCCATAGCCAGCTGAAATTGGCTTTATGTATACCTTATATATGTCGTCATTGAGATATTTATCGACCTCAC
>JALRGK010000088.1 GCA_023253415.1 Rhodocyclaceae bacterium | reverse complement strand
ATGCTGATGCATCATGAAACCGGGAATCCGGTTAAATGGGTTCGGGATAATCGCCGAGCCTTCTGGAAACGTCCCCAGTAATAAACGCTGCGGTGTCACCTCGTCAGCGGCAAAGCGCTGACGGATCTCCCGTTCGGCATCAGGATGCAGTACCAGCGGCACACCAAATGCGGCAGCCGCCGCCTGGCGGGTATGGTCATCCGGAGTATTGCCGATCCCGCCAAAAGAAAACACCACATCACCTGCCGCACGGGTGCGGGCAAAAACGGATGCCAAGCGTTCACGATCATCGCCCAGGTATTCCACCCAGGATAAACGTAGGCCACGCTGCGCCATCTCGCCGGCCAGCCAGCTGAAATGCTTGTCGACACGTTTGCCGGACAGAATTTCGTCGCCGATGATGACGGCACCGAAAGTGGGCATGGGTGCCCGCGCACTTGTTACGTCTTTGTTCATCGCAGTGTATCCCGTGTTGAGCTCATAATCACTTCTCCTTCCATCACTTCGCCAGCGCCGTCTGCCTGACCCCGCTGCAGACTCAAGGCTTCCAGCGCCGCCACCGCAAACATCAGTGCCGTAAAAGAGGCTGCGAAGAATCCGATGATCGGAATGTGCGCCATCAGGGCACCCACGGCACCAAGCACCAAAAAACCGCCCCGGAAGCGCTTGCGCACCGCGGCCAACTCAGCATCGTTGGCGTAGCTGGTCAACGCATCAAAGGACAGCGTCCGCGCGTTGAACCAGGCCAGCCAACCCACCGGCAAAACGAAGGCCAGCCCCGGCACCAGCCAGAGCGGCAAGGTCAGTAACCAGCCGCCCAGATACACGATGGTCGAAATCAAGCTCACTAACCCCGATTGCAGCACGCGATCTGACCCATGGCGACGTAGCTGGGGATAGGTCGTCCGGCCCAGCCAATCCGTCAGCTGGCTGACGATCAGCAAACCGGAAACCAGTGCCGCCAGACCGTAGCTGATGGCAAACAGCATCAGCCAGGCCGCCACCCAGGCAAAAATATCCGCAACGCCCGTCCAGCCGATACCCACCAGCCAGGTGGCCGGCGCTATCGTCAGAAACTGGGCTGACAGGGGCTGCAGCGCAGCGAACAACAGTACGATCAGGCTGCCCACGGCAACGACCACAGGTATCGCCAGCAATTTCCACAAAGCCGGGTTTCGCACCGCCGCCAGGCTGCGCCAGAATACCCGTGTCACAAAAATTAGATCCAAAACACCCTCGCTCTCCGACATGCTAACCGTGGCTTAATTGCTGCCACGCTTTTTCCAAACGCTTCACCGACACTGGCAACGGCGTTTTCAATTCCTGGGCAAACAGACTGACACGCAACTCCTCCAGTTGCCAACGGAACTGATTCAGTCGCTCATCCTGCACACCATTGCGGGCCAACTCGCGGGCCCGCCGTTCATAAGACTGCCACAACGCCGACCATTCGGCGAGTGCCATCTGATCACGCGCCTGTGCAGGTGCCCCGCCACTCTTCAAACGCTCAAGACGGACACTATGGGCTTTCAGATACCGCGGCACGTGCTGCAGCTGATCCCTTGCAATACCCCGGACAAAACTTGGCGTGATCAAACGGGCGGGCTATTTCGTCAAAGAGTATGTCTTCAAGCTTGAGGAGGCCATCATCCGCACTTTGCGCCAATGGGACGTCACTGGCCACCGCGTGAGTGGTGCTCCTGGCATTTACGTGCGTTTGGACGATCCTTTTGGCCACGGCATGC
>JALRGK010000060.1 GCA_023253415.1 Rhodocyclaceae bacterium | reverse complement strand
ACCATGCCGTGACCGCCCTTCTTATCATCACGGAATGTATGGTTACCAAAATTAAAGTAACCCGGGTCACTAATCGACTGTTGCGGGGTACGTTTCCCGGCCGTCAGCGCCCCCAGTGCCATGAACGGCTTGAAGGTCGATCCCGGTGGGTACGCACTGTAAATTGCCCGGTTCAATAATGGCTTGTTGATATCGGTATTCAAAACGTCCCAGTCATCGCTACGAATACCGTCGACAAATAGATTCGGATCATAGGTTGGCATCGACACCAACGCCAGAATCTCGCCATTCTCCGGATCAATCGCCACCAGCGCACCGCGCCGTTTTCCGAAAGCTGTTTCAGCCACTTGCTGCAGCTTCGCATCGATGGTCAGATTCAGGTTGTTGCCAGAGACCGGTGGGGTCCGGGACAGCACACGGATCCCTCGTCCGCCGGCATCCACTTCGACGCTTTCGAATCCGCTGGTTCCGTGCATTTCAAATTCGTAGCGCTGCTCAAGTCCGGTTTTACCGATATGATCCGTGCCACGGTAATTAGCTGCCTGGCCTTCTTCGTCGATCCGTTCCAGATCTCTGGTATTGATCCGCCCCATATAGCCCAGCGCATGCGAAGCCGTTTCACCCAGCGGATAGCTTCGGAACAAGCGGGCTCGTACTTCAACCCCCGGAAACTTATAACGCTGTGCGGCAAAACGCGCGACCTCTTCTTCGGTCAGTCGTGACCGGATGGGAATAGATTCGAAGGTTTTAGCTTCCCGTAACAGCTGTTTGAAACGACGCTTATCTTTACCCTCGATGGTGACTACTTTGGATAAACCTTCGATCGTTTCATCAATCGGGCCAGCACGACCAGGCACAATCTCCAGCGTATAGGCCGATGTATTCGTCGCCATCAACACGCCGTTCCGATCAAAGATCAGACCACGGTTCGGCACCACCGGCACAAGCGCCAGCCGGTTATCTTCAGCACGCGTACTGTAATAACCGCTCTGAACAACACCAAGCCAGAAGAAACGCAGAATCAGCGTAAAGAAAGCAATCAGCATCAGCACGGAAGCCGTGCTCAGCCGTGACTGAAACTTCTGATTGGCGTCCCGGTCTTCGAAATGAGCCATGGGTCAGATGGGTCGCTCGAAGTCCCGATCATTCGACAGGAACTGGGGCAACATCAGAACATAGGTGGCCGGCACCCAGAGCAAGGCCGTCACAACGGGTTGCAGAAAATAGAAAAGATTCGGCAACTCGTCACCAGCAAACCAGCGCACGCAAACCTGAATGCCGGCACCGGCAAAAATGATCGGCAACACACTGACCAGCTGCTGCTTCAGGGGCAGCCACAGAATACGGTGCGCCATCACCCGACCCGCATACGACATCAGGACATAAGCCAGTGCATGCTGACCCATCACACTGCCGTCGACCACATCCATGAGGATGCCAAGTATAAAGGCCGAACCCGTACTCACCACCTGGGGCGAACGAATCGACCAGAAAACGATGACCAGGACCACCCAATCGGGAAACCAGGGCCAGAAGGATGTCGGCAGCAGATTGAGAAAAAACGCCAACAATAATGTCAGACGAATGAATCCGGGGCGCGCGGGTCGCAGCAGGCGAGAAGATTGAAAATCGATCTGCATGGCTATTACTGTGCCTTACGCTTTTTCTTGGTCACACCCGCGCCAACGGCCTGATCTGCAGGGCGATCGAGTGATACCGGACGATCCGTTGGTAACGTCACAGGCTCCAACAACAGCACTTCACCATAACGCCCCATCCCGGCGGCCGGCGTCAGAATGAATTTAGAGAAAATACCATTGGGATCACTCTCCAGGCTTTCGACTTTGCCCACGCGGAGACCCCGTGGATAAATGCCATCAATACCCGATGTCACAATCCAGTCACCCACCTGCACATCGGCATTCGACGACATATAGCGCATTTCGAGACGGCCATCACCGGTACCAAAAACCACCGTGCGTAAACCATTACGCACGACTTGAGCCGGAATAGACTGGTTACGGTCCGTCAGCAGCGTCACTTCTGCGTAATCCGAACCCACACGAGTCACCTGACCGACCACGCCCTGATCATCGACCACCGGCTGGCCCTCGATCACGCCCTGATCACTGCCGCGATCCAGAATCACGCGACGGTTAAAAGGATCTCGTGCACTGTACAAAATCGTTGCCGGCTGGACGCGAGCACCCAGCAGTCGCTTGGTTTCCAGAAGCTTCCTCAGATACTGGTTTTCTGCCTCAAGAATCTCTAGGCGTTGCGCCTGCTCGGCATCGATTAATCGTGCCTGACGTAATGCCGCATTCTCCTGGCGCGCCTGATCCAGCGTCACTGCATATTCATCAACGCGCGTCAGTGCCATCACCGGCCACTGCACCACCTGCTTCAGCGGGGATGTCGCCTGCGTTAAAACTAGCCGCACGGGCTCCAGGTAGCGGAAGCGGTCATCCAGTACCAGCAGTGACAAGGACGTACAGACGTACAGAATCAACAGGGCCAGCGGTGCTGGCCCTTGTTTGAAGAGTGGCGGCGGTTGCTGTTCGAGTCCTGACATCAGCAG
>JALRGK010000059.1 GCA_023253415.1 Rhodocyclaceae bacterium | reverse complement strand
GTCTGGCCGCTTCCCAGCGCTTGGCGGTTGTCTGCACTGTCTGGGGTTGACCACACCACGCCATCGACCGCCAAGACGCACTTCGAGGATCTGGACAAGTCGGGTAGCCGTCAGTCGATCATCGTTGATGAACTCCCGTATCAGGTGAACAAACGCACCCTGCTCGAGAAGATCGCCGAGCTGGTCAACGAGAAGAAGATCGAAGGTATCTCGGAAATCCGCGACGAGTCGGATAAGTCCGGTATGCGCGTGGTGATTGAGCTCAAGCGTGGCGAGATCCCCGACATCATCCTGAACAACCTGTACAAGATGACGCAGCTACAGGACACCTTCGGCATGAACATGGTGGCGCTGGTCGATGGCCAGCCGCGCCTGCTGAACCTGAAGCAGATGTTGGAATGCTTCCTGGCACACCGTCGTGAAGTGGTGACGCGCCGTACGGTGTTCGAACTGCGCAAGGCACGCGATCGCGGTCATATCCTCGAGGGCCTGGCTGTAGCCCTGTCGAATGTGGACGAGATCATTGCCCTAATCAAGGCAGCGCCGACCCCGTCGGACGCTAAGATTGGCCTCATGTCGCGTACCTGGCACAGCGCGCTGGTCAGTGACATGCTCAAGCGTGCCGCAGCCGAGGCCTCGCGGCCGGAAGGCATTGGCCCGGAATTCGGTATGACCGACAAGGGCTATCGTCTGTCGGACATTCAGGCACAAGCCATTCTGGAACTGCGCCTGCAACGCCTGACGGGTCTGGAGCAGGACAAGATCGTCAACGAATATCGTGACGTCATGGAAAAAATTGCCGATCTGCTCGATATTCTGGCGAAGCCGGCACGTATTACCGAAATCATCGGCCAGGAACTCAACGACGTGCGTGAACAGTTCGTCGTGGCCACCAAAGACAAGCGTCGTTCGGAAATCGTCACGCACACCCAGGATCTGGGTGTCGAAGACCTGATTGCCCCGCAAGACATGGTGGTCACGCTGTCGCACACCGGTTACATCAAGAGTCAGCCGCTCACCGATTATCGCGCCCAACGTCGTGGGGGTCGTGGCAAGCAGGCTGCAGCCATCAAGGACGACGATTTCGTTGAACATCTGTTCGTGGCCAATACGCACGATTACATCCTGTGCTTCAGCAACCGTGGCCGCTGCTACTGGCTGAAGGTCTATGAAGTGCCGCAGGGTTCGCGTATCTCGCGCGGTAAGCCGATCGTCAATATGTTCCCGCTGGATGAAGGTGAGAAGATCAACGCCATCCTGCCGGTGAAGGAATTCGCCGAAGATCGTTATGTGTTCATGGCCACCTCGCTGGGTACCGTGAAGAAGACACCGCTGTCGGATTTCTCCAACCCGCGTAAGGCCGGCATTATTGCCGTGGCGCTGGATGACAATGACTTCCTGATCGGTGCGCAGCTCACCTCCGGCAGCAATGACATCATGCTGGTATCCGATGCCGGAAAGGCCGTCTGGTTCGACGAAGAAGATGTCCGTCCGATGGGCCGTCCGGCACGTGGTGTGCGCGGTATGAAGCTGCAGAAGGATCAGCAGGTGCTGTCGCTGCTCGTGGCGCATGACGATGCTGAAACCGTGCTGGTCGCCACCGAAAATGGCTTCGGTAAGCGCACGGCGCTGGCCGATTTCCGTCATTCGGGTCGTGGTACCCAGGGTGTGAAGGCCATTGCCGACAGCGCCCGTAATGGCCGTGTGGTTGCCGCCAAGCTGGTGAGCGACGAAGACGAAATCATGCTCATCACCACTGGTGGCGTCCTGATCCGTACGCGCGTCAAGGAAATCCGCGAACTGGGTCGTGCGACCCAGGGCGTGACGTTGATCTCTCTGGATGACGGTGAAAAGCTGGCCGGTCTGGAAAAGATCGTTGAGACCGACGACGAAGAATAATCAACCCATCGGATACTGAAGATGCGTCATTGGAACTTTGCTGCAGGTCCCGCCACCATTCCGTTGGCAGTGCTGGAACAGGTGCGTGAAGAGCTGCCCGACTGGCATGGCGCCGGTTGCGGCGTCATGGAAATGAGCCATCGTGGCAAGATCTACACGGGTATCTATGAGCAGGTCGTTGCGGATCTGCGCAAGCTCATGGATATTCCCGATGACTACGCCATCCTGTTCCTGCAGGGGGGGGCCACGCTGCAGTTCTCGCAGATTCCCATGAACATTCTGGATGGCGGTTCGGCAGATTATCTGACAACGGGCGCCTGGTCCGAGAAAGCCGTCAAGGCAGGTCAGCGTCTGTACGGTGATGCGATTCGCGAAGCGGGCACCAGCGCCGATAGCGCTTTCACCCGTCTGGTTGATCCGGCCTCGATGCAGTTGAATCCGAACGCCAGGTACCTGCATTTCTGCAGCAATGAAACGATTGGTGGCGTCGAAGTCTTCGACCTCAAGCAGCTGGGCGGCGCGGTGCAGAAAGATGTGCCGCTGGTGGCTGATATGTCGTCGAATATTCTGTCGCGTCCGATCAATGTGCGTGACTACGGCCTGATCTACGCGGGTGCCCAGAAGAACATCGGCCCGGCCGGCGTGACCCTGGTCATCGTGCGCAAGGATCTGCTGGGTAAAGCGTCCAAAGCGATTCCCGCACTTATGGATTACGCCGAGCAGGAAAAGAACACCTCCATGCTCAATACGCCGCCGACCTTCGGCATCTATATGTCGGGCCTGGTCTTCCAGTGGCTGCTCAAGCAGGGGGGCTTGCCGGCGATTGCCAAGCAGAACCAGGCCAAGGCCGAACTGCTCTACAAGACCATTGATGGTAGCGGCGGCTTCTATACGAACAACATTGCTACCGATTGCCGTTCGTGGATGAACATCCCGTTTACGTTGAAAGACAAGGCGCTGGATCCGTTCTTCCTGGAAGAGTCGGACAAGGCCGGTTTGTTGGCGCTAAAGGGACACAAGCTTGTGGGTGGTATGCGTGCTTCGATTTATAACGCGATGCCAATCGAAGGCGTACAGGCGCTCGTGGCGTTCATGAACGACTTCATGCGCCGTCACGGCTAATATCAACCACGTTTCAATTATTCGCCGGAGCGTGTGATGAGCGCAGATAAGACAGGGCAGACCATTCAGGAAGCACTGGCGGTAGTTCGTCAGCAGATTGATGGCATTGATGGCACGTTGCTGGAGCTGCTGAATCGCCGTGCGCAATGTGCCCGCGAAGTCGGTGAGATCAAGGCGCGTTTTGGCGATGATGGTTTCATTTACCGCCCGGAGCGAGAAGCGCAGGTACTGCGCCGGCTGCAGGATATGAATCAGGGCCCGCTGGCTGATGAGACAATCACACGTCTGTTCCGTGAGGTGATGTCCGCCTGTCTGGCGTTAGAGCAGCCGATAGGCGTGGCATTTCTGGGCCCGCTCGGTACCTTCTCCGAATCCGCCGCTGTTAAACAGTTCGGTCATGCCGCCCGTTTGTTGCCGCAAGCGTCGATTGACGATGTCTTCCGTGCCGTTGAGGCGGGCCATGCCGATTACGCCGTCGTGCCGGTCGAAAACTCGACCGAAGGTGCTATCGGTCGCACGCTGGATCTGCTGCTGGGTACCTCGCTCAAGATCTGTGGCGAAGTGGTCGTGCGTATTCATCAGAACCTGTTGTCCAAAGCCGTCAGCCTGGGCGAAGTCACTCAGGTGCTTTCACATGCCCAATCGCTGGCGCAATGCCATGAGTGGCTGAACCGCAATCTGCCGGACGTGCCGCGCATCCCGGTAGCCAGCAACGCCGAAGCCGCCCGCCTGGCGGCCGAAAACCCCGGTTGGGCGGCCATTGCCGGCGAAGCGGCTGCCGAGCGCTACCAGCTGCCGTATCTGGCCAGCAGCATTGAAGACGAACCGAACAACACCACGCGTTTTCTGGTGTTGGGGCGTTTTGCCGCAGGCGTTTCCGGACAGGACAAAACTTCGCTGATTCTTTCGACCCCCAATCGCACCGGTGCGCTGCAATCGCTGTTGGCGCCGCTGGCTGAAGCCGGGGTTTCCATGACTCGTCTCGAATCGCGTCCGGCGCGACATGCGCTCTGGGAGTATGTATTCTTCGTCGATATCGAAGGCCACGCCGATGCGGAGCCGGTCAAGAGTGCACTGGCAAAACTATCTGCCGAAGCGGCCTACCTCAAGGTGTTGGGTTCTTATCCAGCAGCTGTGTATTAATTAGCGTTCACCGCACCAATAC
>JALRGK010000042.1 GCA_023253415.1 Rhodocyclaceae bacterium | reverse complement strand
GTCAATGGCGAAGGCTTGCTCTGCTTCCGCAACGACCCGCAATATGAGACGCTCCGCTGCTATCAGACCTGGCTGGCCGGTGAGGCACTGCGCCAACTGCGTTCTATTCAGTTGATGCTCGTTGAACGCTCGAATGACAATGTCACCAGTACCCGTCAGATCCAGAAGGGGGCGTATCACATGGTCAGCTTCCGGGCATCGGATTACACCTACCAGAGCAAAACCATGGGTAACAAGCGCGACTTCTATCTGATCGAACCCATGGGTGTGCCATTCCGGGAATACCTGACCGTGAATCGTGGCTCACTCAGTGAAGAAAACGAATTCACCATCAACGTTGTTTTTGGCAACGAGCCGCAGACAAGCCCGTTTGTGCAACCGGCACAACCCGGCACGAACACGATCCGCTCATTGAATCCCGGCGGACCGCAGTTCATTCCGAACCGCAGCCGCCAGAGTCTCTGAACCCGCTTTAGTGGGTAAGTGGCTTCACCACGCGCTTGATGGTGTTGTCTTCCGGATTGGGCAGAATCTTGAAGCCCAGAGAGCTCATCAGATTCAGCATCTTGGTGTTGTCGGAGAGCACATCACCGATGACTGCCGAATAGCCCTTCGTGCGGGCGCAGTCGATGAGCACCTGCATCAGCTTGCGGCCTAGGCCGCGCTTCTGCCAGCTGTCAGCCACGGCCAGGGCAAACTCCACCGTTTCGCCATCCGGGTTGGTCACATAGCGTGAGGCACCAATCTGCTCGGGTATGCCTGACTCGTTGAGCTGAACCGCCACAAAGGCCATTTCCCGGTCGTAGTCGATCTGCGTAAAGCGCACCAGCTGCGGCTTGGAGAGCTCGCGCATCGTATCCATAAAACGGAAGTAGCGGCTTTCGTCCGACATATTCTTGACGAACTCTTTCTCCATTTCCGCATCTTCCGGGCGCACCGGGCGAATCGTCACCGAGGCGCCATCCGGCAGAATCCATTCCTCGACCAGATGGTTCGGGTAAGGGTGAATCGCCATGTGGGCATAGCGATCCACGGTCGCCGGTGCGTAATCGATCACGATGCGGGCATCCGCTGCAATCACGCCTTCCTCATCGACGATCAGCGGATTGATATCCAGTTCGATGATCTGAGGAATTTCGCTGACCAGATCGGAAACATGCAGAAGCAGGTCGTAAATGGCATCGATGTTAGCCGCTGGTACCGGGCCATGGCCCTTGAGCAGATTGAATGCCCGGGTCGATTTGACCAGGCTCTCGGCCAGCACCTGATTGAGCGGCGGCAGCGCCATACCACGATCCGGGTAGAGATCCGATTCGTTACCGCCGCTACCGAAGGTAATCACCGGACCGAAGGTGCGGTCACGGAAGACGCCGACACGGACTTCTCGGGCATGGTTTCGTGACACAAACGGCTCGATGGAAACGCCGGAAATCCGCGCATTCGGGTGCTTGCGCTTCACTGTCTCGATAATGTCGTGATACGCATTACGTAGTGACACGGCATCCTGAATATTGAGGCGCACCCCCCCCGCATCCGTCTTGCGCAGAATATCGGGTGAGTCCACCTTCATGGCAATCGGGAAACCGAGCTGCTCGGCATACATCAGTGCATCAGCCACACTGTGTGCCACCATGGTTTGCGCCACGGGGATCTTGAAGGCGCGTAGTACCGACTTGGATTCCATTTCCGACAGCGTCTTGCGCTTCTCGGCCAGCACTGCATCGATCAGCATGCGGGCACCTTCGATGCGCAGTTCATTGCCTTCAGTCTTGGCCGCCGGGGTTTGCAGCAGCAGGCGCTGGTTCTCGTAGAAGGTCGATAGGTTGGAGAACAGATCCACCGACGACTCCGGCATACGGAACACCGGAATGTTGTGGCTGGACATGAACTCGCGGGCCTCCCGCGTATGTTCTTCGCCCATCCAGCAGGCAATCAGCGGCTTGTTCAGCTCTTTCGACAGTTCTACCAGTTGCTCGGCTACGGCCAATGGTTTGGTCATGGCCTGTGGCGTCAGCATCACGAGTAGTCCATCCACTTGGTCGTCCGCCGCGCATAGCGTGATGGCCTGTCGATAACGCTCCGGTGTGGCGTCACCGCCAATATCCACCGGGTTGGCGTGTGACCACGTCGTCGGCAGCACCTTGTTCAGTGCCTGAACCGTGGGTTCCTGCAGCTCGGCCAACGGAATGCCCGCCTCACTGGCGCGGTCGGCGGCAATGGCACCCGGGCCACCGCCGTTGGTAATAATGAGCAGACGCTTGCCTTTAGGCTGCAGGCGATCATTGAGTGCCTTGGCGCCTTCAATCAGCTGGATAATGCTGTTCACACGCACCACACCGGCACGGCGTACCGCCATATCGAAGACCGTATCCGAACCACTGCGGATGCCGCTGTGGGTGAGTGCAGCAGCCGTGCCTGAAGCAAAGCGGCCGGTCTTGTAGAGCAGAATCGGTTTGATACGAGCCGCCGATCGCAGCGCAGACAAGAACAGACGAGCGTTCTGGATGCCCTCTATGTACAGCAAAATGTAATGGGTACGCGGGTCATGCACCAGGTAATCGAGAATCTCGCCGAAGTCGATATCGCTCGAGCGGCCCAGCGACACGACTGACGAGAAGCCCACCTTATTCGGCAGCGCCCAGTCCAGAATGGCTGAACAGATGGCACCGGATTGCGACACCAGTGCCATTTTGCCCTCGTGGGCGCGTTCCTGAGTAAAGGTGGCGTTCAGACGGGTGGGGGGGCGCATGATCCCCAGACTGTTTGGGCCCAGAATCCGCACGCTATAACTCCGTGCAATCTCCAGTACCTTGCGCTCCAGTGCCGCACCGGCATGGCCGCGCTCGGCAAAACCGCTGGACACAATCAGCGCAAAGCGCACACCGCGCTCGCCACATTGTTCGATAATGCCCGGCACCGACATGGCCGGCGTACAGATAATTGCGAGATCGACCCGACCCGGTACGTCATGCAGGGATCTAAACGTCTGCTGACCCTGCACCACCTCGTGCTTGGGATTAATCGGGAACAGCCGCCCCCCGAAGCCGGTTTGTAAGAGATTGGCAAACAACACCTGACCGACCGAATCCTCTCGGTCGCTGGCCCCAAAAACGGCCACGCTTTCAGGTTCGAATAGAGGCTTTAGATAATGTTCTTCAAGCATGATGATCGCTTTCTGCCGGGGACATCGTCACCCATGACATTTGAATGATGCAGTGCATGAAATGGATTCTACGCCGAATTCTTGCGGGGGTTCATGGCCAGACTTTGACCTGCGTCAACTCTTGGTGTGAGTCGTTTCGTTCAGCGGCAACTGGTACAAGTGACCTGCATGATTTCCCGCTCGGGCAAACTGACCGCGGTGAGGTGGCCGCCCCAGAGGCAGCCGGAATCAAGTGCAATGAGATTCGGTGTCATTTTTAGCCCAAGTGCCGACCAATGGCCCACCACCAGTGTATCTGTCAACGTCTTACGACCGGGTACCTCGAACCAGGGTACGTGGCCGGCGGGGGCATTTTCCGGTTTGCCTTTGATCTTCAGATCCATCGCCCCATGCTTGGAGCAGAAGCGCATGCGGGTCATGGCATTCACCACCACCCGGGCGCGATCCATCGCCCCCAGTTTCGGCTGCCAGTTGAGGGGGCTGTCCCCCCAGAGGTTTTGCAGGAAATCAGCAAAGCCCGGCCCGCGTAAATGGGTGGATACTTCATGGCTGAGTGCCAGTGCATCGTCGACCGACCACTCGGGCAGTAAGCCGGCATGCACCATCACATGACGTTGTCCATTCAGGGTTTCGGCGTAAGCCAGTGGTTGGGCCTTCAGCCAATCGAGCAGCTCGGCCGCATCCGGCGCATCAAAAACGGGTCCGAGCGTATCGTCTTTGCCGCGTCGGGGTACCGCATTGGCTGCCACCATCAGCAGATACAGATCGTGGTTGCCCAGCACTGTGACGGCCGATTTGCCCAACCCCCGCAAGAATCGCAGGGTTTCCAGAGACTGGGGGCCCCGATTCACGAGATCGCCCACGAGCCAAAGCGTATCTTGCGCCGGATCAAACCGGCACTTGTCCAAAAGTCGTTGCAGCGGGTCGTAACACCCCTGAATATCGCCGATGGCCCAGATCGTCATAATGACAAGATTCTAACTAAAAACCCGCGGCCTGGTTCAGGCCGCAGGTAGCATGATTTGATCTGCCACGGCAAAACCGGAGGCAACAGCTGCTTCGAGCGTTGCCGGATAATCAGGGTGCGTCCAATCGCCCGCCAGAAAGCATCCTGGTAACGGGTTCTGCGCGCTGGGGTCTAAACGGGCGGTGGGTGTTGCCGCGTACGTAGCGCGCCTCACGGTAACCACCTTATGCCAGAGACAGCGGTGGTCATGCGGCTTGCTCCCCAATAGCGGTAACAGTCGCTGCAGACAGCGGGTGACTAGCATGTCGTGATCCAGCTGCTGCCAGGGGCCATCGGCTGAAAGCGACACGGCCATGACCCCGGGCTCTCCGCAGTGTGCCCGATCCATGACCCAGGCGCGGGCATCTTCGGCAGTGGGGCCATCAATCTGAACCAGCGGTGCGGGTAATCGGGTGCTCACCTCAAAACCCAGATATACCGTGGCAATGGGCTGACTGCCAAAACGGGTGGCCAGATCGCGGGTATCGAACGGTAATGCCAGCCGGGTCAGCGCCCAGGGGGGGAGGGCGAGTACCACCTGATCGGCCTCTGTTGATGTGCCATCTGCCAGCATCAGTCTAAAGCCCCCCGATGGTTGCGAGGTCACGGCCTCAACCCGTTGCCCGCAACGAAGCACACCGCCAGCCATCGTGATCGCTTCGACCAGGGGTGTCACCACGCTGGTGCTCAGGTCGGCATCGGGTTGCAGCATGGCCAGCGCCTCGCAGCCCCCACCCAGCGTATCGCGTAGTACCGCCGCCAGCCGTGACATCGCAGCCTGTTCAATCGGGGTGTTGATAATCGCCAGTGCCAGCGGCGCC
>JALRGK010000011.1 GCA_023253415.1 Rhodocyclaceae bacterium | reverse complement strand
TTTAACCCGGCGATGGTGGCCTATGCCCTCTGCATTGTGTCGTTTCCGGCGCTGATGTCACAGTGGCCTCACCCGCTATCGAATGGCGGTCTGCCGGCGCTAGATCAGATCACGGCTATCTTCATGCCACAGCGGATCGATGCCTGGGCCGGTGCCACACCGCTGGATCACCTGAAAACCACACTGCGTCTGGCCACGGGTAACGACACACTCACCGTACAGAACATTCTGAAAGATCACACCATTTATGGTGTCGGCGGCGGCAACGGCTGGGAATGGGTAACCCTGGCCTGGCTGGCGGGTGGCCTCTGGCTCATTCAGCAAAAGGTGATCAGCTGGCACATTCCGACAGGCGTTGTGGCCGGCATGGGCACACTGGCCCTGCTCGCCTGGGCGATTGACCCGGCACATTATGCCAACCCGATCTTCCACATCCTCGGTGGTGCCACGCTACTCGGTGCCTTCTTCATTGCGACGGATCCGGTCAGTGGCGCCACAACACCACGCGGCAAAATCATCTTTGCGGTGGCGATTGGCGCACTCGCCTACCTCATCCGCGTCTTTGGCGCGTTTCCGGATGGCATTGCCTTTGCCGTACTGATTCTGAACATGTGCGTGCCGCTCATCGACATGTACACCCAGCCGCCGATCTTCGGTGAAAAACATCGCGGAGATGGCGCATGAGCACGCCGGCCGAAAAGCACGCGTTCCGGGTCTCCGGTGAAACAGCGCTGACGCTGCTGGCCTTTGTCGTCTTCTTTACGGCGATGCTGGCCTGGGTGTATCTGTTTTCCCGACCGGTGATCGAGCAATCTGCCCGCGCTGAAAAACTAATCGTGCTTAATCAGATCCTGCCGGCCAATCTGTACAACAACGATCCTTTACTCGATACCCTGACCCTGCCTGCCGAGCCGGCACTGGGCACCAAGACAGCCAGCACGGTGTATCGCGCCCGCATCAATGGCAAACCCGCCGCACTCGTGATGGACGTGGTGGCGCCGGACGGCTACAGTGGTGCGATCAAACTGCTCGTGGCCTTTGGTGCAGATGGGCAGGTACTGGGTGTGCGCGCCGTCGAGCACAAGGAAACACCCGGGCTGGGCGATTACATTGATCCGCGTAAAGACAAGAACAAAGAGGCACCGTGGATCAACCAATTCAATAACGTAGCTACCACGCTCAGTCCGCAGGACTGGCATGTCAGAAAAGACGGCGGCAAATTTGATGCCTACGCCGGCGCAACCGTGACCCCCCGTGCCGTGGTGAAAGCCGTGTACCGCGCCCACGACTTCGTGATGAATAACCGCCAGGTGTTATTCACCCCTGCGTCTAATACAAACTGATCTCAGGACGAGCCATCATGTGGATCACCCGCGACGAATTCAAAGACATTGCCTACAAAGGCATCTGGAAGCAAAACACCAGCCTCGTACAGATATTGGGGCTTTGCCCACTGCTGGCCATCACCACCAATCTGGTCAATGGCGTCATGCTGTCACTGGCCACCCTACTGGTGATGTCTCTCTCAAATCTGGCGGTGTCCAGCCTGCGCCATTTCATTCCCTATGAAATCCGTATCCCGGTCTTTATTCTGATCGCTGCCGCACTGGTCACCATTGTCGATCTGGCGATGAATGCCTATCTACATGGTCTTTACGTGGTTCTGGGTATTTTTATTCCGCTGATCATTACCAACTGCATCGTGCTCGCCCGCATCGAAGCCTTTGCTGCCAAGAATCGCCCGGCACCTGCGGCGGCTGACGGTGCCATGATGGGCGTAGGGATGCTCTGGACACTGGCACTGATTGGCGCACTGCGCGAGCTGATCGGTGGCGGTACCCTCTTCTCCGGCATTGACCTGGTGATCCCTGGTGCCGCACCGTTGCAACTGCTGCCTGCGGATTACCCTGGCCTATTACTTGCCGTGCTGCCACCCGGTGCCTTTATTGTGCTTGGTTGCATGATTGCCACCAAGAACTGGATCGATGCGCGCAGTGCTGCACGCCTCCAGAGCCAGGCGATACCATTGAGCACAGGCGGCTGCCATTAAGCGATTAAGCGATGAATGCCGCCCAGCGCATTGAGTTCTTCCGGCGTTTACAGGCAGACAACCCGCACCCGACGACGGAGCTGGCATACGGCTCGACCTTTCAGCTGCTGATCGCGGTCATTCTGTCGGCTCAAGCCACCGATAAAGGCGTGAATCTGGCCACCCGTCAGTTGTTCATCGATGCACCGGATGCGGCTACGATGGCGGCGCTGGAGGTAACCGGTCTGGTTCCTTACATCAAGACCATCGGGCTTTACCCGACCAAAGCTAAAAACGTGATCGCGACATGCAAGATCCTGCGCGATCAATACGCCGGTGAGGTTCCGGACGATCGCGCTGCACTGGAAGCCCTGCCCGGTGTCGGACGTAAAACTGCAAATGTCGTGTTAAACACGGCCTTTGGTCAGCCAACGATGGCGGTGGATACGCATATCTTCCGTGTGTCGAACCGTACTGGCCTGGCACCGGGTAAAACGCCACTGGCCGTTGAGCAGAAGCTCCTCAAAAATGTGCCCACCGAATTTTTGCAGGATGCCCACCACTGGTTGATTCTGCTCGGCCGCTATATCTGCAAGGCCCGTAAACCGGAATGTGCGCGTTGCCCGGTCGTTGATCTGTGCCGTGCCCCCGAGGCTAAAGCCACGCGCAAGAAAATAACCGCGCTCCAGTAGAATAGCCGCATGATTTTTACACCGACCAAAGACCAGGTGCGCCATTTCTTCTGTGAAGCGCGTCGCAAACAGCGCGACCGCCTTCCACTCGATGGCGCCGAGGCGATTGCCGCCGATGTGATTGCGCTGCACCCGGAATACCATGCCCTGCTCGATGATCCGGAGGCAGCGCTGGCCGGTGAATGGACGCCAGAACAAGGCACCATGAATCCGATGCTGCACCTGTCATTGCACATGGCACTGCTGGAGCAACTTTCGGTCGATTCGCCACCGGGCATCCGCGCGATTTTCGAGCAACAGGCCGCCAAGCTGGGTGATGGCCATGAAGCCCTGCACCGCTTACTGGAGTGCCTGGGCGAAACCGTCTGGCATGCACAACAGCCGGGTGGGATCTTCGATACCGAAGCCTACCAGGAACGATTAAGAAAACTCTGAGCACATAAAAAACGGCGTCCTTTTGGACGCCGTTTCTACGTCATCGGTAAAAAACCGATTACATGTGGATACCGCCGTTCAGCGAGAAGTCGGCACCCGTCGAGAAACTGCCATCCGGACCGGCCAGCCACGACACCATCGAAGCGATTTCTTCTGGC
>JALRGK010000236.1 GCA_023253415.1 Rhodocyclaceae bacterium | reverse complement strand
CGTCGGCCAGGTGAATCTGACGACGCTGTGCCAGATCGAGCAGACGGCCCGGGGTAGCGACCACGAGCAGTGCGCCACGTAAACCGGCCATTTGCTTACCGTAAGGCATACCGCCCATAACGGTGGCGACGCGAATCCCTTTGCTGTTCTTGAGCAGGTCGATAGCGTCCTGAGCCACCTGTTGGGCGAGCTCACGGGTCGGGCACAGCACCAGGCCGGCCGGACCGATCACGCGGTGCAGATCGATCGGCGAGTTATTGCCTTCCGACATCAGTGCATTGATCACCGGCAGGAGGAAGGCCGCGGTTTTGCCGCTACCCGTCTGGCTGCTGACCATCCAGTCGCCACCCTTGATGGCGGCCGGGACGGCCTCTGCCTGGACGGGCGTTGGTTGGGTGAATCCCAGGTTCTCGATGGCCTTCAGCAAAGGCGCAGCCAGACCCATGCTCGCGAACGAGCTGTTTGTTTGTTCAGTCATTTTTTATCCCCAGTAAGGAAAACCGGTCGCGCCTGTTTAACGCGATGGTCTGTGGTCAAAAGAACATCGACCATCAGACAGATGCCGGCAAATCCGGCTTCCGGTGCACCCTGAGGGTGCGGCTGGGGACGATGCGCAGTGTTGGCCCGGCGGTTGCCGAACCTGTCAGCGCTGCTGCGATTTTGTCGCTAAACGCTTGATGTGTAATAAATAACGATTGGCTTATTGCGCCGCGTCATTCAACAACGGGGCGAAGTGTACCACCACTCCGCCCCGTTGGCTAATTTATTGAATCAATGACAAATCGCTGGCGTTTCTGCCGCCGGCGATACGGCCGCTGGCGCTGCCTCGGCAACGGTTTCCGTCGGTTCCGGCAAGGCAACCGGCGCGGTCGCCAGGGCATTCTCCAGCACTTCGTCGATCCATTTCACCGGCACGATTTCAATCCGACCTTTGATGGTGTCGGGAATCTCGACCAGATCCTTGACGTTCTCATGCGGAATCAGCGCCTTGGTGATACCACCGCGTACGGCCGCCAGCAGTTTTTCTTTGAGGCCACCAATGGCCAGCACTTCGCCGCGCAGCGTGATCTCACCGGTCATGGCGACATCACAACGCACCGGAATGCCGGTGAGTGCCGATACGATGGCCGTGGTGATGGCGATACCAGCCGACGGACCATCCTTCGGTGTCGCGCCTTCCGGGAAGTGCACGTGCAGATCGGTTTTTTCGAACACATCGTCCTTGATACCCAGACGACGAGCGCGGGAACGAACCACGGTACGCGCCGCTTCGACCGATTCTTTCATGACGTCACCGATAGAACCGGTACGCTGGACAACGCCCTTACCCGGCATGGAAGCCACTTCGATGGTAAGAAGCTCACCACCGACTTCGGTCCAGGCCAGACCCGTCACCTGACCGACCTGGTTTTCCTTTTCAGCCATGCCGAATGAGAAGCGACGAACACCGAGGAACTTATCGAGGTTTTTAGGCGATACCAACACACGTGAGGTGGCCGTCTTCTTCTTGAGCAACAGGGTCTTCACCACCTTGCGGCAGATCTTGGAGAGTTCGCGCTCCAGTGAACGCACACCGGCTTCTCGCGTGTAGTAACGCACGATGTCACGGATGGCGGCTTCGCTGACGGTGATTTCGGTTTTCTTCAGGCCGTTGTTCTTGATTTGCTTGGGCAACAGGTAACGCATGGCGATGCTGACTTTTTCATCTTCGGTGTAACCCGAGAGACGAATAATCTCCATACGATCCAGCAACGGACCCGGCAGATTCAGGCTATTGGCGGTGGCCACGAACATCACATCCGACAGATCGAAATCGACTTCGACGTAATGATCCTGGAAGGTGTGGTTCTGTTCCGGATCCAGCACTTCAAGCAGTGCCGATGAAGGATCACCCCGGAAGTCCTGCCCCATCTTGTCGACTTCATCGAGCAGGAAGAGCGGGTTGCGCACACCGGTCTTAGTCAGACTGGTCAGAATCTTGCCTGGCATCGAGCCAATGTAGGTTCGACGATGGCCGCGGATCTCGGACTCATCGCGCACGCCGCCCAGCGAAATGCGAATGAACTCGCGTCCCGTCGCCTTGGCGACCGAACGCCCCAGCGAGGTCTTGCCGACGCCCGGAGGACCGACGAGGCACAGGATCGGGCCTTTCAGTTTCTGGCTGCGGGTCTGCACGGCCAGATATTCGACGATGCGTTCCTTGACCTTTTCCAGCCCGAAGTGATCGGCATCCAGCACCTTCTGTGCCGCACCCAGGTCCTTCTTGACGCGACTTTTCGTGCCCCAGGGCACGCCCAGCAGCCAGTCGAGGTAGTTCCGGACCACCGTCGACTCGGCCGACATCGGGCTCATGTTGCGCAGCTTCTTGACCTCTGCCTCGGCCTTGAGGCGCGCTTCCTTGGACAGCCTGGTCTTCC
>JALRGK010000232.1 GCA_023253415.1 Rhodocyclaceae bacterium | reverse complement strand
GCCTTCCCAATCATCTTTATGACCGGCCATGGCGAGGTGGAACTTGCCGTTCAGGCGATGAAGGAGGGTGCCGTCGATTTTCTGCAAAAGCCCTTCAAAGATCAGCAGTTTCTTGATACGGTCGAGCGTGCCGTCAGCATTAGCGTGGCACGGCAGACTGCCCATCAGCGCTGCCAGGAAGCGCGACAGATTCTGGCCAAACTATCCCCACGGGAAACCGAGGTCGCTCGGCATCTGGCACAAGGGCTGTCAAACAAGGAAATCGGCCGCGAGCTGAATATCAGCGACAACACCGTCCACGTGCATCGCCAGCACGTCATGGAAAAAACCGGGGTCAGCAGTGCGGCCGAGCTGGCACGCCTGATTCTGCGTGCCGACCCGGCCGGTTTGGACGATTAAAACCGCTTAATTGCTAGCGGGGGCTGCCTGCTTTTCTGCCTCGCGTTGTTTGGCAGCAGCACGTGCGGCGGCAACGGCCCGGGCTTTATCGGCCAGCGGTGGGAATGGACCATATTTGTGCTGATCGGCGGAGGCACCGTCGACATAGGGTGGGAAGGCAGAGTCGATCGGCTTGTTCCAGCGGGCGGGGAAGTCCTTGTCCAGGTTAGCCTTGTGCGGGCGTGGCTTGGAGACGATATAACCCGCAACATCAAACGCCTGATCATCGGTCAACGTCGGATTTTTATGGTTCGTTCCCATCGGCATGTTGTGCTTGATAAAGCGCATCGCCATGATCAGACGGTTCATGCCGGCACCATCGTTGAACGAATCCGGTCCCCAGACGGGTGGGAAGATATAGCCTTGGGCATCACCCTTCTTGCCAACTCGCTTACCCAGGCCATCATCGCCGTGGCAGCTGGCGCATTGTTCGTTGTAGATCTTCTCACCGGCGGCCAGGTCAGCGCGACGGTTGGGCGGCTTCGACGGGAAGGTGGCACTCCCTTCCACTTTGGCGCCGACAGGAATGCCGGTTGATAGGAAGTGGATATAGGTCACATAAGCCTTCATCTCTTTGGAATCCAGCGGCAGCGGTTTGCCGGCCATACTGCGCTGCATGCAGCCATTGACCCGCTCCTCGACCGTGCTCAGGTCATCTTCACGGCCACGGTACTGTGGAAACGTCGCGGTAACACCCACCCACGGCATGGCATAGGGCTTGCTCGCGTTCTCTTCATGGCAGGAGGTGCATGCCAGGTTGTTACCCGCGTAGCGCATTTTCTTGTCTTTGACTTCGGGTCCGATATGGGCAAAGGTACGCGTCGTCAGTTCATGACCGTACCGGGCCAGACGGCCGTACTCATCATCGGGCAGCGAATTGATATCCGGCTGCGGGCGATCAATCAGGCTGACCTTGGCGACTGCAGGGGAGGCTGCGGGGGCGGCTGTCTGGGCGTAGGCGATAGAAAGCGCCAGAGGAAGCGCCAACAGACCGGCGGTCAGCAGGCGGGTTGAAGGTTTTGACATGATGAACTCCTAGTAAGAATCTTGAGACTGATTCTAGGAGTCCCTGTGTTACCCGATAATTCTCCGATTGAGTGATGTCTATAACCTGAATCGGTTATATCTCGGGTGTGCTTGCGCCAGAGGGGCTCGGTTTGCCGTAAATGAGTAGCAGCGCTGATTCGACCTTCGGCGCCTGACCAAAACAGCTTGTAACGAGCTCCGCGTCCTGGTACCAGGACGTGTTGCCGCGGGCTTCGTCCATGAAGGATTTCATCACCAACGCAATATCCGGGTTTGCCAGACCGGCACCCCGCAGTTTTTCAAACCCCAAAGAGCAGGCCTGGGTGAGCTCCTTGCCGGTGGCGTTGGAAAGAATCCGCAATTGGCTGGGGGCACCGCTGTTCAGGAGCTGCATGAAGTTTTCTCGGGCACCAGGCACGGCATGGTTCAGAATGCGCTCGGCAGAAATATTTTCGCGCACGCCCAGATGACTCAGGTCTTCAGCTGCTGGGTAGAACAAAGTCCGTGAAAAGGCAAAATCAAGCCGAATCGTAAAGAGATGAATTTTCTCGGCAGCGGGGTCTGACTGAAGTTGCTGGATCTTTTTGTCCGAAACGGAACCGATCTGGTCTGCACGATAGACGGGGATCTCGATCGTGTGCAAACCCCGGCGCAGATCCGACCAGCTGAGGGATATGGGGACGCGTGCATCGGTCATCCCTTTCATCATTTTGTTGGCTCTGGCTTCTGTATCGGCCAGTACCGAATTACCGACGACGGCACTGGCACCGCCCACCAGCGCCGAGGTCCCTCCGGTGGCGACGAGCGTGGCAGCGCCCAGTAACAGCTTGGCGGAGCCGACAAAGTCACTGCTGGAATCGCTGGCACTGCGCACGTTAACCGTGAGCGATAGTCGACCGGGGTTAAACAGCGAGCGAACGCCCAGGACGGCCATCGGCACGACCTGAACGGGGGTGCTGCTGAGCGATGCACATTCTGCGTTGTTTTCCCGGCCGTCGAAGGTTGCTACCGGGATGTCCATCTGATCCAGTCGGCTTTTGAAACCACTGCTCGAAATTGACAGGACCAGCTGCACTTTTTCAGAGCTCCAGAAATTGCTCGAAGCGAGGCGGGCACAACTCCCCACGGGAACCACTTCCGACGTGATGCTGACATAGCCATCGTTGCCCGTGCCGTCCTTTAGCCAGCTGGGCGGATCGGCTCGTGTCTGCGTGGGGTGCATCTCCGGAAAAAAGAATGTCCCCGCCAGCGAGGGTATCGGTAGCACAAGAGACAGACACAGAAGTGCCCATCGATATCCGGAAATCATGGAGCGCGCGTCATGCATGCGCGGATTTTACCCGTGCAGGCAGCATTCGTGCAGAAGACTAAAGACCGCTGGTAGGACTCAGAGGAACTGCGTACCCAGCCACCAGGCAGCGGCAGCGATCATCGCGCTGCATGGAATGGTCAGAATCCAGGCCCACACGATATTACCGGCAACACCCCAGCGCACACGGCGTGCACCCCGCGTTGAACCCACGCCAGCGATGGCACCGGTGATGGTATGCGTGGTCGATACAGGAATCCCCAAAGCGGTCGCAAAGAAAAGGGTCAAGGCACCGGCGCTGTTGGCACAGAAGCCGCGCGCCTGGTTCAACTTGGTGATACGGTTGCCCATTGTCTTGACGATGCGCCAGCCACCGAACATGGTGCCCAGACCCATCGCTGTGTAACAAGCGAGCACCACCCACGCGGGTACATGCTCGCTCGGGCTGGATGCGCCCGCGGCGATCAGTAACATCCAGATGATACCGATGGTTTTCTGGGCATCGTTACCGCCATGGCCGAGGCTGTAACCAGCGGCCGATACCAGCTGCAGGCGGCGGAAATGTTTGTCCACCTTGCTCGGCGACATGTTTTTACAGAGCCACGACACAATCACCATCATCAGACTACCGATGGTAAAGCCGAGGAAGGGCGCGATAAAAATGAAAGCAATGATCTTGAGCACCCCAGCCGAGATCAGGCTGCCGAAACCTGCTTTGGCCACCGCAGCACCGACGAGACCGCCAACGAGGGCATGTGAAGACGATGAAGGAATGCCGTAGTACCAGGTCACAATATTCCAGACGATGGCCCCGACCAGGGCACCGAAGATCAGATAATGGTCGACAATCGACGGATCAATCGTGCCCTTGCCGATGGTACCAGCGACCTTCAGTTCGAACAGGAAGTAGGCGAGGAAGTTGAAGGCCGCCGCCCAGATGACCGCCTGGTGCGGTTTCAGCACGCGCGTTGAAACAATCGTTGCGATCGAGTTGGCGGCATCGTGGAAGCCGTTCATGAAATCGAACAGCAGCGCCACAATCACGAGGGTGATGATCACCCCCAGGCTCATTTGCAGGTTATCCATGGATCAAACGATCAGGAGTTTTCAAGGACGATCGCCTCGACCGTGCCAGACACATCCTTGCAGCGGTCTGAAACAGACTCGAGAATTTCGTAGATTTCCTTGAGTTTGATCACCTGGCGCACGTCCGGCTCATCACGGAAAAGCTTTGACATCAGCTCACGATGCAGGCGATCCGCATCCGATTCCAGGTCGTCGATGGCGTGGCAGATGGTGAGGATATGCGGCCCATTCTGCATACTGTCGAGCAGTTTGACGACATCGGCAATCTTGTTGCAGCAGCGGGCGGTCACTTCAGCCATAGCCACAGCTTCTTGCGGAATCTGCCGAATATCATACAGGGCGACCGACTCGGCCACATCCTGAATAATGTCGAGAATATCGTCCATGCCGCTGATCAGCTCATGGATCTCATCACGGTCGAATGGGGTAATGAAGGACTTGTGCAGCTGGGCTAGCGTTTCGTGCGTAATCTTGTCGGCCTGGCGCTCGACCTGGTCAATCTCATCGGCAAGACGGGCAACTTCGCCGGACTGGTTGGCCAGTGCCGTGATCAGTTCGGTCAGCAGCTGGCCGCCTTGGACGATGAGCGCCGCATGATGGTTGAAGTGATCGAAGTATTTGCCCTCTTTGGGCATCAGTTTGCCGAACATGGGAGTCCCTATGCTGATTTCATCAAATAGAAACATCATTGTAATCCCTGTGTAAGGTATTGGGTAAGGTATTGCCTGCAGTCTTCGCAGGGTAGAATGCCACCTCGTTCATCCAAAGAAACACCATGCGTCTACAGAATTATTCGGCCTTCATTGTTACCCTGGTGACTGCGACGATTCTCGGTGGCTGCGCCATGACGCAAACGCCGGTGAACGTTTCCCAAAGTACAGCATCGGGGGGGGAGCCAGCAGTTTCAACGGCACCGGTCGCGGCCGTCAATCCAGGGGCGCCAGCGGTAGCACCTGTTGCCATGCCCACGCAACCGAAGACGAGCGCTACAACGCGTCAGGCTTTGCCGCTGGACGCGCTCAATCAGATCGCACGTGGCATCCGCAAAAACCCGGCGGCCAGCAAAACCTATGCGGGTCAGACGCTGCAGGGTAAAGCCAAGTTTGTTAAAACCGCCAAAGGTAACCCCAATGCCATGGTGGCCGATGTGCGGGTTAACGGGTTGGGTGAGGTATCGCTCTGGTGCCGGAACGTTGTGGGTGGTGCCCATCAATCGTTGGCAGGACGGGTCGTGTCATTTGAAGGTGTGCTGACCGACAGCGTTTACACCTCGGAAGACTTCAGCCACGATGTGATCTTAAAAGACTGCCGGTTCCACGAATAAGGCTGGTGCAACCGGCAGTTCGAGCCTTAAATTAGGCGCTGGCTTTCTTGAGGATGGCGTAGAGCTCGTCCTTCAGGTGCAGCTTTTCCTTCTTCAGGGTTTCAATCTCTTCCTGAGTACCGGACTCGATGTGCGATTCCATATTCTGGATCTTCTGATCCAGTTCGTTGTGCTTGTCGAACAGGCGGGTGAAGTGGTGATCGCTCGTCTTGAGCTGGGTGATGAGATCGCGGTACTCAGGAAACATCGGTACTCCTTCAAGGTTCAAACAAGCCAGTGGGCCCGCCATCCACTGCAGCCGGCCACGCCTTCATGGTAGGCCGCCCAGCGCTCGGTTTCGTGAAACCCGAGCAGTCTCTTTCGCTATTTTTTTCATAGCT
>JALRGK010000178.1 GCA_023253415.1 Rhodocyclaceae bacterium | reverse complement strand
CATCTGCTCGGCCAGACGATTCTGCTCGATCAGCGTCTGACTGGTTGACTTTTGGAGGTCGGCGATCTGCTTGCGGGCAATATCGTCATCAAACAGACCGGCATGCGCCGGCAAAGCACAAAGCAGACCGGCGGCGCAGAGCGCCGCCGGCAGGCTGAAGCAACGTGTCTTCAGCACAATCATCAGTACTCGCCGTTGTAGAGCATATCGGCGCGACGGTTTTCAGCCCACGCGGCTTCGTTGTCACCCAGAGCCTTCGGCTTTTCCTTGCCAAGGCTGACGGCTTCAATCTGCGATTCCGGGGCACCCATCAGTACCAGCTGCTTCTTGACGGCATCGGCACGACGCTGACCCAGCGCCAGGTTGTACTCGCGGCTACCGCGGTCATCGGTGTTGCCCTGAATCAGGACACGGGCATTCGGCTCGGATGCGATGAACTTGGCGTGTGCCTGTAGTTGGTTACGATACTCGCTCTGTACATCGTACTGGTCGTAACCGAAATACACGCTGCGCTTCGATAGCGGGCTGTTCGGGTCACGCAGCTTGGCCAGAGCAGCAGCCGACAGCTTCGGGATACCCGAGGTCCCGGTGGCGTCAACGGTTGCCAGATCCGAGCTGTTGTCCGGTGTCGAGCTACAGGCGGCCAGCAGGGCAACGGCCAGTGCCGGCACGAGGCGGATGAAATGTTTGCGGGAGATGGTTTGCATGAGGTGCTCCGAATGAGTTTTCAGAATTGTAAGCGATCAAGCCCTTGAGATAGAAGCATTTTCCATGCCGGGGCTTAATAAACGGTTAACGGTTGGGGCCCCAGGCTGGTTCACGCGCATCGCCATTGACGGCTGAAAGGCGCTGACGGATCTGGCCATCGGTTGAAACTGCCGCAAGAACACCGCGGCCACCTAGGATTGTGGCGTACAGAATCATCTGGCCGTTGGGCGCAAAGGTCGGTGATTCATCGCGTTGGGAATCGGTGAGCACGGTTACCTGGCGGGTGGCCAGGTCCAGTGTTGCGACACGGAAGCCGCCATCGCGACGTGTGACGAAGGCCAGCGTTCGTCCATCAGGGGAGGGGCGCCCAGTCACGTTGTAGTTGCCGTCAAACGTGACGCGCTGTGCGCTTCCGCCGTTAGCCGGCATGCGATAGATTTGCGGGCTGCCACCACGGTCAGACGTAAAGTAGAGCCATTGGCCATCACGCGAGAACGCTGGTTCGGTATCAATGCCGGAGGTGTTGGTGATGCGGGTTGCCTGACCGGTGGCCAGCGCAATGCTGTAGAGCTGTGTGCCACCTTCTCGCGACAGGGCAACCACCAGGCGGCTGCCGTCAGGCGACCAGGCCGGTGCCGAGTTAGAGCCGCGGAAGCTGGCTACGGCACGGCGAGCTCCTGTTTTCAGGGTCTGCTCGAAAATAACCGGTTTGCTCTTTTCGAAAGAAACGTAGGCCAGCTTGCTGCCATCGGGCGACCAGGCTGGCGAAATGATCGGCTGGTTGTATTTAAAGACGGGTACTGGGTTCTGGCCATCGGCATCGGCCACGATCAGCTGGTATTGGGCGGTCGGGCCGTTGCCCTGTTTCAGCACATAGGCAATGCGTGACGAGAAATAACCCGGCTGACCGGTGAGCTTCTGGTAAATAAAGTCGGCAACCTTGTGGCCGGCCAGGCGGGCGTTGTTGCCGGGTACCGTGACCACGGTGTTACCCAGCGTGCCGCGTTTCACGATATCGGCAACGCGCACACGAACCTCAATCTGTCCGCCTGGGCGGGCGGCACTGGCGGTTGCCAGGGCATCGGCACCGCGGGTGCGCCAGGCATTGAAGTCGACGGCGCTGTTTTCTTCAGCGACCAGGGCATCGGTATTCACGATGTTGAACAAACCAGTACCCGCCAGATCATTGCGCACGACTGTGGCGATTTCGCGGCCCAGTGTTTCGTCACCGCCAAAGTTCGGCACGGCAACCGGAATCCGTTGCATGCCGGCACCGACCACTTCAATGTTTAACTGGGCGGTTGCCGGGGTCGCTATGGCCATGAGTGCCATGGCAGCCAGTACAGGTGTGAGAAGGGTACGGGCTTTTCGAGAGAGGGTCGTCAGCAGAGTCATGGCAGGATTATAGAGAGTGGTTACCAATGATCAGGTCGGCGGTTTTTCAAAGGGCAGGTAGGTAATATCGATCACACGGTCTGGAGCGCGGCCTTCAGGCACGGGCAGTGGCGACGATTTACGGATTGCGCGTTCAACAGCCGTGTCCAGTTGAGGGTTACCGCTGGATTTGATCAGTCGAACATCGATAACTTCACCGCTGGGAAGTTGGGTGACGCGAAAGACGGCTGCTGGGTTGCCCTGAACGTTGGGTGGCAGAACGACATTGCCGCGAATTTTGGTTTTCAATTTAGCTAGGTAGCTGCGGTCGTCACCCCGAGCCCGTTCGGCACCCGTGGCTTTAGCTTCCGCACCGGCCTGGGCACGCATTGCGGCTTCACGCTGGGCGCGAGCTTCGGCAGCCGCAGCGGCCTGTTGCTTTTGCGCTGCCTGCTGTTTTTGCGCGGCTAACTTCTGCTCTTCCCGTTTCAGCTCTTCCAGAAAATCATCTTGGGCCTTCTTTTTGGTGTCTTTAGCGTCAGGCTTCTTCTTGTCGTCTTTGACATCCTTGGCTTTGGCGTCCTTCTTCTCGGGTGTTTTGTCTTTAGGCGGATCTTGTGGCTTGTCCTTCTCGGCCTTCTTGATCGCGATATCGGCCTTCGGGTTGACCGGTGTCTTGGCCGGCTCCGGTTTGGGCTGCGGCTTCGGCGGTGTAGGCTCAGGCTTGGGTTGTGGCTTGGGCTCAGGTTTTGGTTCGGGTTTGGGTGGCACCGGTTCAGGCTTGGGCGGTTCCGGTTGTGGCGCTGGATCACCAAACGTCTGCGCTTCGCGCTGGGCCGCAGCCGTGGCTGCAGCGAGTTGCTGGGGTGTCCAGATTTCGGCCTGCATGGCCTGCGGTTCGCTGTTTTTCCAGTTGATGCTGATGATCAGGAAGAGCACTAGCAGCAGATGCATCGCAATCGTCAGAATCAGCGCACGACGTTCGCGGATTTTTTCTTCGGCCTCGCGGTCGAGCGTTGTCACGCCGTCCCCGGCAAAGCGATGGCCATGCCAGTACGTTTTCAGACGCGATAGAAAATCAGGCAAAGGCAATCTACCGCTCCGCTTATTTGCCGGTCGGAGCGACCAATAGGCCAACACGTTTGATTTGGGCGCGTTGCAATTGATCCATGACCTGCAGCACCGCTTCGTAGGGCACGTTCTTGGCGCCGGCGATCAGTACTGGTGTATCCGGGTTGCCCTTTTGCATAGCCAGCAACTGATCGGTCAGTTGCGGCAGTGAGACAGGCTGTTCTTTACCGTTACCGCCCCGATCAACGATCGTCAGGCTGCGGTCATCGCGCACCGTTACCTCAATGGGTGCTGCGGGCGGTGTTGCGGCCTCGCCAACGGTTGGCAGATCAATGTTGCCAGTGGGCATCATCGGTGCTGTGACCATGAAGATCACGAGCAACACAAGCATCACATCGATATACGGAACGACGTTGATTTCGTTTTTGAGTTTACGGCGGTTACGCATTGCGCGGCATCCTTACTTCAGCTGACGCTGGAGGATGTTGGAGAACTCTTCCATAAAAGATTCGAAGCGCGAGGCCAGACGATCGATATCGTAGGAGAATCGGTTGTAGGCAACGACCGCTGGAATGGCCGCGAACAGGCCGATGGCGGTAGCGACCAGGGCTTCGGCGATGCCCGGGGCTACGGATGAGAGTGTTGCCTGCCCGACGTTGGCCAGACCGCGGAAGGCGTGCATGATGCCCCAGACGGTGCCAAACAGGCCGACGTACGGCGATACGGAGCCGGTCGAGGCCAGGAAGGCCAGATGCGACTCAATGCGGTCCAGCTCGCGCTGATAAGTCGCGCGCATGGCACGGCGTGAGCCGTCGAGGATGTCTTTGGGTTCGAGGATGTGCTGCTCGCGGAGTTTGTTGAATTCGCGCAGACCCGATTCGAAAATCCGCTCCAGAGCGCCGGCATTGTGTCGGTCGTTCAATGCGGCCTGGTACAGATCGTTGAGGCTGCTACCCGACCAGAAGGACTGTTCGAATTCACCAGATTTCTGCTTTTCGGCACGAATCGTCATCCACTTCAGGAAGATGTAGTACCACGACATGAAAGAGACGATAAGCAGCAGGAGCATGATGCCCTGAACAACGGGCCCGGCGTTAAGTACCAGGCTGAGAATGGACATGTCTTGAGTGGATGGAGTCATGATGCGTCGCTAGGTTGTAATTGGCGGTGTAGCCATTCGGGAATAGAAACGGGCCGGAGTGACTTCAGGTTGACACAGGCGAGCTTGACGCTGCCCGTGACCAGGGTTTCACGGCTACCATCGGGATTGAGACGGTCGACCCACTGTTCGAACTGCAGTTGGGCCCGACCCAGGTGCACGAGCTGTAAGCCGGCTTCCAGCGAGTCGTCCAGTCGTGCGGGTCGTTTGTAATCGGCACTGACCGACTTGACGACAAAGACAACATCCTCGGCGGCCAGGAGATCGGTCTGGTTGTGGCCCAGGGCGCGTAGCCATTCGGTACGGCAGCGCTCGAAAAATTTTAGGTAGTTGGCGTAATAGACGACGCCACCGGCATCGGTGTCTTCATAGTAGATCCGGACAGGATGGTGAAAACGAGTCATCGTGCGTCGGGTTCCTGCCAGAGCGGCATGTTGTCGGTATCGGCCGGGCTCGGCAAACCAAGAT
>JALRGK010000174.1 GCA_023253415.1 Rhodocyclaceae bacterium | reverse complement strand
GGAAAATCACGGGCAACCTTGTAGTTCTGAATACGCGTGAAGAAGTCTTCAACGCGCTCACGGCCGCCTAGCATGCCTGGGACGATACCAACCTTGGCTAGATCGGTGGTTTCGAACCCGATGTCCGCCAGCGTTGGGATGCCGGTGGCCAGGGGTGATGAGGCCAGATGCGGCAGGTAGCGCGCTACCGGATAAGGCCGAATAAAAAAGTCCGTGTCTGATAAAGCCGCCTTTTTATACCAGGCATTTTTATAGGGCGTAAAAACCGTAAAGGGTTTGCCGGACTGGGTCAGCACCTCATCCTGTTCGAAGATCGCCTGATCCTTGTAGCTGTGCAGAGCGATACCCGCCAGCGACAGCGTGGCGGCAACATCGCGGTCACGCAGTTGGGCGGCAGGTTCGTAGTCCCGATTGCAGTACACCGCCGTGGCGCCGAGTTCGCGGGCCAGGGCCGGAATGGCGTCACGAGGTCGGCCATGACGAACGATGAGGCCGCTACCGTGCTGCCGCAACGCGTTATCCAGTGCCACCAAAGACTCGCGAATGAATTCGACACGTCGGTCCTGACGCGGTAAAGCCTCAAGAATGTCCTGATCAAAAATGAATGCCACATAGACGCGGGCGTGGTGTTTCAGGGCGTAGTAAAGCGCCGCATGATCATCAATGCGCAGGTCTCGCCGGAGCCATACCAGCGCAGCTTGGTCGTCAGGTGTTTGAGTATGCATTTGCGGTAGAATACGACATATGACCGCTTCCCGCGTACCCTCAGGCGAATCTGAAGCACCAAAAACGTCGGGGTTGGCTGATAACGCCACCTGGCTGCGCGGACATTTTCTGGTGGCCATGCCCGGTATGTCGGATCCCCGTTTTAGCCGAAGTCTGATTTATCTGTGTGAGCATTCGGCACAGGGGGCAATGGGTCTGGTCATTAACAAGCCAACTGATATGAGTCTGGGCTCGCTCTTCGAGCGAGTCGAGCTGGCGAGCGCACAGCCAAGTGACGAGATGGCGGGGCAGCCTGTGCTGTTTGGTGGCCCGGTGCAACTGGATCGTGCGTTTATTCTGCATAAGCCAGCCAAACCCTGGCAGTCGACCATGTTGGTGACGGATGATATTGCCCTGACCAGTTCCAAAGACATTCTGGAGTCGGTCGGTAGTGATACAGCGCCGAATGCCATGCTGGTGGCTTTGGGCTATGCAGGCTGGGTGCCTGGTCAGCTGGACAACGAAATTCTTCAGAATGCCTGGCTGAGTGTGCCAGCGGATGACGAAATTCTCTTTGACTTGCCCTACGAAGAGCGTTTGCCGGCCGCTTTGGCGAAACTCGGCATAGCTTTCGATCGACTGTCGGATGTTGCTGGTCATGCCTGAAGGCACCGTCATGGGTTTCGACTTCGGGACTGTGCGGATTGGTGTGGCCATTGGCGAAACCGTGACCGGTCTGGCACACCCCTTAACCCTGATTTCCAGCGAGCCCATCGCCCAACGTTTCGAACAGATCGGTGCGTTGTTGGCAGAGTGGCAACCCAATCAGCTGGTCGTTGGCTTGCCAACACACCTCGATGGTGCCGAACACGAGATGACCCAGCGTTGCCGTCGCTTTGGCAATCAGCTCCACGGGCGATTCAATTTACCGGTAACCTGGGTGGATGAGCGATTGAGCTCCGCCGAAGCTGAACGTCGCCTGCAACAGGCCGGACAATCTGCCCGTAGCGCCAAGCTGCATGTCGATGCGGTCGCGGCACAGATTCTTTTACAGCAGTGGCTGGATCAGCAGACTGCGCGAAACGATAACCAAGCCGGAGGCTTGCATGTCTGATTTAAATAGGTTGCCCGATGCCGAGCAGCAGATTGCTGCGCTCGCCATGCAATTAAAACCGGTGTTTGAAGCGTCACCAGAAACAGTTCTGATTGGCGTGTTTACCGGCGGCGTCTGGATTGCCGAACGGCTTTCTCAATTGTTGCCGACTCATCCACCTGTGGGTAGCGTGGATATTTCTTTTTATCGCGATGATTTCAGTGAGCGCGGCTTGAGCCCGAATGTGCAACCGACCACGGTTCCGGTGGATATTGTCGGCAAACCGGTCATTCTGGTCGACGATGTCTTGTACACCGGCCGTACCACGCGGGCAGCACTGAATGAGCTGTTTGATTACGGTCGCCCCGCCAGCGTTAAGCTGGCCGTGTTGGCCGATCGTGGTGGCCGACAATTGCCGATTGCGCCTGATTTCTGTGTGTGGCCGGTGGCATTACCGGTAGATGCCAGCCTCGTGCTGGCACGTACCCCGATGCATGATCCCGATGGGCGACTGACCTGGAGTCTTGATAATGCTTGATCCCCAACTTGATGCCGATGGCAACCTGGTTCACCTGCTTTCGACGGAAGGCTTGTCGCGTGAACAGTTGACGCGGCTGCTCGACACGGGTGCCAGCTTTTTGGGGGTGTCTGACCGCGAGGTCAAGAAAGTGCCCTTGCTCCGAGGCAAGAGCGTCTTCAATCTCTTCTTCGAGAACTCGACGCGAACGCGCACGACCTTCGAAATTGCGGCCA
Organism: Rhodocyclaceae bacterium; assembly: GCA_023253415.1. Lineage (GTDB taxonomy): Bacteria > Pseudomonadota > Gammaproteobacteria > Burkholderiales > Rhodocyclaceae > Fluviibacter. The sequence continues at coordinate 2,765 of JALRGK010000174.1, read as the reverse complement.
AGCGACTGTCGGCAGATGTCATCAATCTGAACATGTCGACCTCCTCGACAGCCAAGGGCGAGACGCTGCTCGACACGGTCGATAACCTTTGCGCCATGCACGCCGACATGTTTGTGGTGCGTCATGAATCGAGCGGTGCGCCGCATCTGATTGTCGATCACCTGCGCCGCACCGGCCGTGAGGACATTCATGTCATCAACGCGGGTGATGGTCGCCATGGCCACCCCACGCAGGGCTTGCTCGACATGTATACCATCCGACACTACAAGGGCGGCTTTGAAGGCCTCAATGTGGCGCTGATTGGCGATATTCTGCACTCGCGTGTGGCGCGTTCCGATATTCACGCACTCAAGACGTTGGGTGCAGCATCGATCCGCGTGATTGGCCCACAGACGCTGATCCCGACCGATATCGAATCACTGGGTGTTGAAGTCCATCGCGATCTGAATACTGGTCTGAAAGACTGCGACGTTGTCATCGCGCTGCGCTTGCAACGTGAGCGCATGAGCGGTGCGTTGCTGCCGTCCGCTACGGAGTTCCATGACCGCTACGGTCTCACGCACGAGCGCCTCAAGGCGGCGAAGCCCGATGCCATCGTGATGCACCCGGGGCCGATGAACCGCGGTGTTGAAATTGATTCAGCAGTGGCCGACAGTCCGCGTGCCGTGATTCTGCCGCAGGTTACCTTCGGCATCGCCATGCGTATGGCCGTGATGAGCGTACTGGCGGGAGGTCAGGGATGAGCATGAAACACATTGAAATTCGTGGCGGTCGTGTTGTCGACCCGGCCACCCAGTTTGATGAAGCAGCCTCGGTTTACGTGGTTGACGGCAAAATCGCCGGCCTGGGTCAAACGCCCGCCGGCTTCAAAGCGGATCAGGTGATCGATGCCACCGGTCTGGTCGTTGCCCCCGGCCTCGTTGATTTGTCGGCGCGTATTGCAAGCAACATCGACGCCGAGCTTGAAGCCGCCGTGGCCGGTGGTGTGACCACGCTGGCCTGCCCGCCGGATGTCGACCCAATCATCGACGAGCCCGAACTCGCCGAACGCATTGTGCGTCATGCCGAAGATGTCTCGCAGGTGCGCGTATTGCCGATCGGTGCCATGACACAAGGGCTGGCCGGCACCATGCTGGCTGAAATGAGTCTGCTGCGTGACGCGGGTTGTATTGCCGTCTCGCAAGGACGCGGTTTGCCAGCCGACACCCGGGTGCTCTGGCGCGCCCTGCAGTATGCGGCATCATGCGACGTGCCGGTGTGGCTACAACCTGCTGAATATCATTTGAGCAAAGAGGGCATCGCGCACGACAGCGCCTTGGCTTCCCGCTTGGGCCTGGCAGCGATCCCCGTCGCCGCAGAAACCATGGGCATGCAGAACGTGCTGTCATTGGCTTGGGAAACCGGTGCCCGTGTGCATTTCACCCAGATCAGTTCGGCCGAAGGCGTGGCGCTGTTGCGTGCCGCGCAAGATGACGGCTTGCCAGTCACTGGTGATGTGGCTGTGCATGCCTTGCACCTGTACGAACAGGATATTGGCTACTTTGACCCACTGACGCGCTTTGATCCGCCGCTACGCGGTTTTGAAGACCGCGAAGCGCTGCGCCTCGGCTTGGCTGAAGGCACGCTGGGTGCTGTGGTATCGGCGCATACACCGCGTGGCGTCGATGTGAAACGCGTCCCGTTTGCTGAAGCGGCGCCGGGTGCGACGGGTATCGAACTGTTGCTTTCGCTGACACTGGCCTGGGGTGAATCGCTCAGTTTGCCGCTGCGTCGCTCGCTGCTACCGGTTACCGCCAAAGCGGCCGAGATTCTCGGCGTTGATGCGGGTCGTATTGCCGTTAGTCAGCGCGCCGATCTGGTGCTGTTCGATCCAGATGCGCAGTGGACCGTGCAGGAAAGCGAACTGCGCAGTGCCGGCAAACTCACACCGTTCCTCGGCCGTACCCTCCAGGGCCGGGTTATGAAAACATTGGCCGGTGGCCAGTTGGTTTACGAGCGCAACTGATTACTGTGTGGCCAGGGCTTTTAGTTTGCTGCTGAAAGCCGCCGTTTGGTCGGTGTTTATGCTTAGCGTCTTGCGTCGGCTGGTCTGACCACGAGTAAGTTCAATGGCGCTTTGTGGGCAACCCAGTGTCTTGGCTAGCCAGGCGATGAGCGCCTGATTCGCTTTGCCATCAACGGGTGGTGCTTGTAAACGGATCTTCAGCGCATCGCCATGGATGCCGGCGCAGGATGTGGTTTTTGCACCGGGTTGTACATGGACGGTTAGCAGCAGCTCACCGTTGCTGGTGAGCTGCAACCACGCTGCATCAGATTTTTCAGTCACGCCCTAACTCAATGCCGAGTTCGCGGCTGCGTTCGGCGGCGGCGTGCATCCCGGCAATTAGACCTTCCTTGACGCCCAGTTCGGCTTTCTTCTTCAAGGCGGCCTCCGTCGTGCCGCCTTTGGAGGTGACGCGTTGGCGCAGTACATCAACGGGGTCGGTGGATTGTTCAGCGAGTTGTGCAGCGCCGAGTACGGTTTGTATGGCCAGCGTGCGCGCAGTATCAGCCGGTAGGCCCAACTGCGCGGCGGCTTCCTGCATGGCTTCGAGGAATAGGAATACATAGGCCGGGCCACTGCCCGAAATGGCCGTCACGCTATCGATCAGGGCTTCGCTATCAACCCAGACGGTCTCACCCACGGCACCGAGAATGGCTTCAGCCCGGTTTTTGTCTTCGTTACTCACGGAAGGATCGGCATAAAGGCCCGTCATCCCGGCGCC
>JALRGK010000257.1 GCA_023253415.1 Rhodocyclaceae bacterium | reverse complement strand
TGGCCGAATTCCTGTTCGACTCGCAGGATCACCTGATCCGCCTCGACATGAGCGAATTCATGGAGAAGCACTCCGTCGCCCGTCTGATCGGTGCGCCACCGGGTTATGTCGGTTACGACGAGGGCGGTTACCTGACCGAAGCCGTACGCCGTAATCCGTACAGCGTGATTCTCCTCGACGAAGTCGAGAAGGCCCACCCGGATGTATTCAACGTGCTGCTGCAGGTGCTAGATGACGGCCGCCTGACCGATGGTCAGGGTCGTACGGTCGACTTCCGCAACACCGTGGTCATCATGACCTCCAACCTGGGTAGTCAGATGATCCAGCAGATGGCCGGCGACGACTACGGCGTCATCAAGCTGGCCGTCATGGCCGAGGTGAAGACCTTCTTCCGTCCGGAGTTCATCAACCGGATCGATGATGTCATCGTCTTCCACTCGCTGGATCAGAAGAACATCCGCGACATCGCCCGTATCCAGCTGCAGTATCTGGAGAAGCGTCTGGCCGCCATGGATATGGCGCTGGAAGTCTCGGATGCCGCACTGGACCGCATCTCGGAATCCGGTTTTGACCCGGTCTTCGGGGCTCGGCCACTCAAGCGGGCGATCCAGGCCGAAATCGAGAACCCGCTGGCCACGCATATCCTCGAAGGCGACTTTGGACCCAAAGATGTCATCAAGGTCGATTGCAAGAAGTCGAAAATGGTCTTCACGAAGTAAGCAGACCTGTTTAGGGGAAGGCGACCGGAAGGTCGCCTTTTTCATTGGTAGAATTTCGCATGAACGAGATTTACGTCAGCACCGATGTCGAAGCCGACGGCCCCATTCCGGGTCCGCACTCCATGCTGTCCTTTGCGTCTGCCGCCTATACGCCGGACAAACAGCTGATCGGCACCTTCAGTGCCAATCTGGAACTACTACCGGACGCCAAGGGGCATCCGCTCACCATGAAGTGGTGGAAAACCGAGCCCGAGGCCTGGGCCGCCTGCCGTACTGACCTGCAAGACCCGGCGGAGGCGATGAAGGCCTATGTCAAATGGGTCAAGAAGCTGCCGGGCAAGGCGGTGTTTGTGGCGTATCCGGCGGGTTTCGATTTCACCTTCATGTTCTGGTACATGATGAAGTTTACGGGGGAATCCCCGTTTTCCTGGTCGGCACTGGATATGAAAACTTTTGCCATGGCCCTCTCCGGGCTACCGTACCGAACCTGTATTCGCCACAAATTGCCCAAGGACTGGTTCGATGACCTGCCGCATACCCACGTGGCATTGGACGATGCGCTGGAGCAGGGGGCCTTGTTCTGCAATATGCTCAGTATGTGGCAGGCGCATCGCCAGGCGCTGGGGTTGCCCAACGAGGTGATGCCCACCGCTGGCGGTGAAGCGGAATCCGAAGAAGGTGCCGTGCCAGGCATTTCACCCCGGATTTCGTCAGAATAGCGGTCTGCTTTATAATCATGTCAACCACTTTATTTCTGGAGCTCGCGTCATGTCGCGCATTCAATACGATTACGTTTCGGATCACACCAAGTTCATCAACGAAGAGATGAAGAAAAACCCGGAGTGGCGCATTGATCAGATCAAAGGACGTGCCATCTGGTGGGATAAGCCACAGGACGTAAAGCAAAATGAAACCTACGCCAGCGCCAAGGTGCCGCAGAAGTCGTATCCCTACGATGTGCTGTTTGATTCCTGATAGGGTCTGATGGTTGGTTTTCTGAAGATCCGCTTAATAAAAAACGCCTAGTTAACTGCTAGGCGTTTTTTTATTGCATGTCTTTGTAAAAAAGTCGCCGTTTCGCGTTAACTTTATAGCGTCTGCTTCGTTATAAGGCACATCATGCAAAAACTGCTATTACTACTGGCACTAGTTAGTGGCCTATCGATGGCGCAGGAGAGTAGCTTCGAGCGGGAGTTCTCGAAATTCGATAAGGATTTTGAACGTCTCAATAGCTGGAAGGCCGAGACGCCCGCCAGTAAAAAACTGAAGCGCGCCCCGGCAACACCGGCACCAGCCGCAGCGCCGGCAGTGAGTGCGGAACCTGCGATAACCCCGCTGGATGATGCAGTACCTACAAAACCGACAACGGACGCAGCGCCGGTTGTCGATGACAAACCCGCCACGGACGCCATCGTACCGGGTAAGCCATTACAAAGTACGGCGGCTCCGAAGAAGCTGCCCAAAGGTGCCAAGGTCGAAAAGCTGGCCCGTAATGACCTACTTGGCAACCAGATTTCGGACCCGGTAGTCCGCAAGAAGGTTCAGGAACTCTACCAACGACCGGATGTGGTCGTGCAACAGTACGTTCTGCCTACCAATTAAGTTTCCACAAGGAGTACCTAATGAAAAAATCGTTTCTGATCGCTTCCGCTATTTTTCTGGGTCTGACAGCCTGTAGCAGTACCCCGAAAAACCCGGTCGACGCGACACCGGGTCGCACCGCCGATGTCGAATTTCTTGAGGCTAATGGCCCGCTGACACTCACCTTCGACGACAAAGGCAACTGGGTGTCCATCAAGTCCTCCGCCACGGCACCGCTGGTCAGCAATGCGCCGGAAGGGGTCGAAGTGGCCTTCAAAACGGCCACCATGCGCGCCAAGCGTAACCTCACCGAGTTTATGTCGAACGATGTGAAGTCCACCAAATCAGTGCAGACCATTTCCAAGGCCTACCTGAAGAACATTGCCCAGGTGGATAGCGCCAACGAGTCCAACACCTCGGGGGATGACGAAGATGCCGCCAGCAACAGTCAGGCCACGAAAGAGAGCCGTCAGAAAGCGAATACCGTGGCTCAAACCGTGCGTGAGCGCATCGACGACAATTCCCAGGCGATTCTGAAGGGTGTACAAATCACCGAGCGCAAAGTTTCCAAAGAGCAGCAGCATGTCTCGGTAACCATCGTCGTCACCCAGCAGAGCATTAAAGGGGCCGAACAGGTGCGTAAAGCGATGGGCGGCTTCTGATCAATGACCCTGCAGCACGGGCGGCGCCTTCTATTACTAGGATGCGCCGTATTTCTGACGGCTTGCGCATCGACCCCTAAAAACGGTGATGTGCAAACCGTGCTCGCCGAAGGCACGGGCAATACCTGTCAGGAAGCCCTGGGTCAGGCGAAGGTTCAGGCCAGCGACAAAGCCGTCGGCTCCTTCGTTAATAGTCAGAAGTCGTTGGTCGCTGACAAGTACTACGCAGAAAGCATTAACGAATACAGCGGCGGTGTGGTGCGTCAGTACACGGTATTAGAAAGCAAAGGCGATTCCCCCTGTCGCGTACGCATCAGTGCCGAAGTCTCGCTCGATAAAAAGAATATTGCCCTCAACCCCAACAGCCGTTCGCTGAACCTGGGTGAAGTAGGGCGCTTTGTTGAAAAGCAGGATGAGGCAAGGGCTACCCTGGCTGCGTTGATTAAACGCCCAGCCATGTTCAGTGCCCGCATGGATCGGCTCCATGTCAGCACCGACAACAAAAAGAATGCACAGATCGTCTTGCAGGTATCGGACGTTGCGCCCAGTGAGAAATGGTATTCCGATCTGGAATCCTTCCTCAATTTGCAGGGACAACGTGTCGACTTCGAGCGCGCCAAATGGTCTGATATCGGCAAATCATTACTGTCGCTGATTACTGCACCCGTTGCGGTGCCGCTGGGTCTTGCACCATCGCCCTTCAGGAATCAGACGCCGCGTGGTACCGAAATCGTCAATGGCGAAGGCTTGCTCTGCTTCCGCAACGACCCGCAATATGAGACGCTCCGCTGCTATCAGACCTGGCTGGCCGGTGAGGCACTGCGTCAGCTGCGTTCTATTCAGTTGATGCTCGTTGAACGCTCGAATGACAATGTCACC
>JALRGK010000188.1 GCA_023253415.1 Rhodocyclaceae bacterium | reverse complement strand
CTGCTGCGTTGGTAGGCAGGCTGGGGACAGTTTCCTGTCCCCATGCGGCTCGATACCGTCTGGTTGATTCACCGGGCCGCCAGCCAGGCGGCCCTGCGCCAGGCCCGCCGCTGCGCCGAGAGCCTGCGGCAGCAGGGCGTTTCCGTGGCGGTGTGTGCGCTGCTCCTGCTGGTTGGCGCCCTGTTCCTATGCCTGCAGCAATCTCCTGACACCCGGCAACCGCGCTGGCGCGTATGGACTCTATTGACGGTATCAGCGGTACTGATTGCCGGCCTGAATATTCCCGTGGTTCGCAATCAGCTCAACAACGATGTGCCCAGCGTGACCGAAACGGCTTATGCCGATTATGCGGTACTCGATACACATACACCGGAAGGCGACGCGATCCGGGTGTTCAAGGTCAACAGTTCGACGGCCTCGCTGATTGGCGATGGCGAGCCGAGCCGCTACGCCCGCTATATCAACTATCTGCGTCGCACGCTGCTGCAGGATCTGGGGTTCAAGGATCGCGATGTTCTCGTGCTGGGCGCCGGTGGTTTTACCTTATCGCACCGGGAGCCGAGCAACCGTTATACCTATGTCGACATTGACCCGGCAATTCAACAGATTGCCGAGCAGCAGTTTTTGCGCGAACCGATTCGCGGAAAATTTGTGGTCGATGATGCTCGGCACTTTGTTGCGATGGCAGGCCATGATCCACAGACGCGCTTTGATGCCGTGGTAGTGGACGTGTACAGCTCACATCACAACATCCCGAGCCATCTGGTGACCCGGGAGTTCTGGCGCGACACGCGCAACGTGCTCAAGCCACGGGGGGTGATGTTGGCCAACCTGATTCTGGATAGCGACTTGCAGAGTGACTACGCCCGCAACGTGCTGGCGACCATCGAGTCCGTCTATGGCCGTTGTGCGGTAGAGGTGCTGCACAAAGACCGGCCGCTGGCTAATGTGGAAGTGCTCTGCCGTAAAAACGATGCACAACCCGGCAAAGGTGAACGCACACGCCCGGCGCCTCGCCTGTATACCGATGAGCACAACCCAGCGGATCTGGATCATGCCCGGAGTACTTCCGGGCGTTAACCGCCAAGCACTGATTGCTTTTAGACGCGACGGCGGCGTACCGCCTCGAACAGACAGACTCCGGCGGCAACCGACACATTGAGGCTATCGACTGAGCCGGCCATGGGGATATGCACCAGGGCATCACAGGTCTCACGGGTCAGACGGCGCATGCCATCACCTTCGGCGCCCATGACCCAGGCAGTCGCCACCGGCCACTGTGCCGTATAGAGATCTTCACTGGCTTCACCGGCCGTACCGACGACCCAGATATCGCGTTCTTTGAGCTCACGTAATGTGCGCGCCAGGTTGGTGACCATGACATAAGGGACAGTTTCAGCGGCGCCCGATGCCGCCTTCATGGCAACATCGGTCAAACCGACCGCCCGATCTTTCGGTGCGATCACGGCATGCACGCCTGCCGCATCGGCAACGCGCAGACACGCGCCCAGATTACGCGGATCGGTAATACCATCGAGCACCAGCAGAAACGGCGGCTCTTCCAGCGTATCAAGCACATCATCGAGATGAATGGCTTTCTGACGGGCATCGACGCGGGCAACGACGCCCTGATGGCGCGCGTTGGGCGCCATACCTTCGATTCGCGGATGTTCTACGGCCACAATCCGTGCACCGGCCTGGTCAGCCAAACGCAGCAAATCTTTGACGCGACGATCCTGACGGTTACTGTCCAGATAGATTTCTTTGACGCTGTCCGGGTCGTGACGCAGACGCGCCATGATGGGGTGGAATCCGTGAATCAGACGGGTATTGCTGCTCATACTTTGGCTCGACGTGTGCGGTGACTGGGTGATGCATTGGCGTTAGCTTTCGACTTGGCCTTGGCCGCTGCCTTGACTTTGGCGATTGGCTTGGCGACCTTGGCTGCCCTGGGTTTGCCCGTGCTGCTTTTGGTCGCACTGCCCGTTTTTTTACCCACCGGCTTGGCGGGTGCCTTGGGTGCCGCCTTGGCAGCCTTAACGCTGCCGCCGGATTCTACC
>JALRGK010000034.1 GCA_023253415.1 Rhodocyclaceae bacterium | reverse complement strand
TCATGCAAAAGGGCGTATCTGTCGAGCAAGTGGCGCAAGTTACGCGTGGCTTTGCCGATGCGGGCATCCTGGTGCATGCCTACCTGATGTACGGCTTCCCCACGCAGACGGTGCAGGATACGGTGGATGCGCTGGAGTATGTGCGCCAGCTTTTTGAGAACGGCTGTATCCAGAGTGGCTTCTTCCATCGCTTTGTCTGCACGGTGCATTCGCCGGTAGGCATGAATCCGCAAGACTACGGTATCGAACTCGTACCGTTACCGCCCACCACCTTTGCCCGTAATGATGTCGGCTTTATCGACCCCACGGGTGTGGACCATGATCTTTTAGGGCAGGGGCTCAAAAAGGCCATCTATAACTACATGCATGGCATGGCGCTGGATTGGGATGTGCGTGACTGGTTTGATCTGCCACCAGCGTTACCCAGAAAAGAAGTGCCTAAAACCCGAGTGCCCAGAGACAAAATTGCCAGGGCATTAGGCTTTATTTAGTTTTTACAGCAGCGTATCTCGGGCAGCTAACCAGGTGGTCATTGACCATGCCGCTGGCCTGCATAAAGGCGTAACAGATAGTGGGGCCGACAAACTTGAAACCCAGCTTTTGAAGAGCCTTGCTCATGGCAACGGCTTGCGGTGTGCTGGTGGGCACTTCGCTCATGCTTTGCCAGCTGTTCTGAATCGGCTGGCCATCCACAAACTGCCAGAGAGTCTCGCTGAAAGATTGCCCCGACTCCTTGAGCGAAAGAAAGACCTTGGCATTCTGAATGGTCGCTGCAACTTTGGCGCGGTTACGGATGATGCCGGGGTCTGCCAGGAGGGCAGCCACCTTGGTCTCATCGTAACGGGCAATGATCTCAGGCTGAAAGCCATCAAATACCTGGCGATAGTGTTCCCGCTTTTTAAGAACGGTAGACCAGGAAAGCCCGGCTTGGGCACCTTCCAGGTTTAACAATTCGAAAAGGGCTCGATCATCCCGGAGCGGTACACCCCATTCTTCATCATGGTACTGGCGGTAAAGGTCAAAGCCCGTGCACCATGGGCAAACCAAATCACTGTTACTTGAGTTCTGCGGCATAGGTGTCAGGGTCAAAGCCGACCAGGAGTTTCTTGCCCGAATCTAATACAGGGCGTTTGATCATGCTGGGGTACTGAATCAACAGGTGATGGGCTTTGGCGGCATCAACATCTGCACGTTCTTCATTGCTGAGTTTTTTCCACATCAGACCACGGGTGTTGAGCAATTTTTCCCAACCGGCGCACTTGATCCAGTCAGGTAGGTGTTCGGCGGCAACGCCCGCCTTTTTGTAATCAACGAAGGTGTATTCGATGCCATTGGCTTCAAGCCAGGTGAAGGCTTTCTTCATGGTGTCGCAGTTTTTGATGCCGTAAACGGTGATCATGGCTTGTCCTTATTTCTTCAACTTGGCAAAGGCGGCTGCCATCGCATTGTTCGGCGGTGGCGCGCTTTGCCGTTGTGGTTTGTTGAAGGCGGGCTGGCGTTGCTGGCCTCGGCTGGCGGTAGGTGCGTCATGGCGCTCGCGTTTCGGTGCAACCTCATCGGTGAGGCGCATGGTCAGCGCGATACGTTGGCGCGGTAGGTCGACCTCCAGTACTTTGACGCGGACCACCTGACCGGCCTTCACGACGTCGTGCGGGTCTTTGACGTAGGTGTTGGATAATGCGGAGATATGCACCAGACCGTCTTGATGGACGCCAATATCCACAAAGGCCCCGAAAGCGGCGACGTTGGTGACAACGCCTTCTAGCAACATGCCCGGCACGAGATCTTTGACTTCGTGCACGCCGTCAGCAAAGCTGGCAGTCTTGAATTCGGGGCGCGGGTCACGGCCGGGTTTTTCCAGCTCTTTGAAAATATCCTGCACGGTGGGCAGGCCGAAACGGTCATCGGTGTATTTGGCAGCGCTCAATGCCCGAAGCACACTGTTGTTGCCCATAACATCTTTGATCGGCTGCTTGATATCCGCCAGGATTTTTTCAACAACGGGGTAGGCTTCCGGGTGAACGGAGGAGGCGTCCAGAGGATTGTCGCCACCGCGGATGCGCAGGAAGCCGGCTGCCTGTTCGAAGGTTTTATCGCCAAGTCGCGGTACGTTGAGCAATTCAGCGCGTGTTTTGAAAGCGCCGTGGCTATCACG
>JALRGK010000017.1 GCA_023253415.1 Rhodocyclaceae bacterium | reverse complement strand
CGATTGCTCCATCACGATCGATTCGCTACCGATCAGGTTGTAGCTGGGCGTGTACGCCATATCCAGATTGCCACCGCGCATCAGCTTGCCGCGGTTGAAGTGGCCTTCCGGATCCACCTTTTCCTTGTAAGCCCAGAACGCGGCCATCTCGTCGTCTTGCAGATAGTCAATCTTGGTAATGCCAATACCGTGCTCACCAGAGATCACGCCGTCCAGCGAGCGGGCCAAGACCATGATGCGATCGACCGCCGCATTAGCAGTTTGCAGCATCTGGTAGTTATCCGAATTGACCGGCAGGTTGGTGTGCACGTTGCCATCGCCGGCGTGCATATGCAGCGCAACGAAGACACGGCCGCGGAGCACTTCTTTGTGGATAGCGTTGATACGATCCAGTATCGGGCGATACACGTTGCCGTCGAAGATGCTTTCCAGCGCTGGCTTCAGCGACTGTTTCCACGAGACGCGGACGCTGTAATCCTGCAGGCGGTGGAACAGTACCGGGTTGGCGGCCTTGTTTTCCAGCGGACCAGCCACCACGCCCAGGGAGGCGAACGAGGCTTCGGCTTCGCCGAGCGGTGTATCCAGGTGGTCAAGCAGCCACTGCCAGCGCGTGCGTACTTGTGCTACGGCGTCAAGTGCCTGTTGCGCGCGGTCGCCAATGAGGACGTCCTTGCCCACGTTGGCATCGCCTGCATCTAGCGTGAGGTTGCCGCTCAGGTAATTGCTGAGCGCATCGCACAGTGCCAGCTTGTTGGCGATAGAGAGTTCGATGTTGATGCGTTCGATACCGTCGCAGTAATCACCCATGCGCGGCAGCGGAATTACGACGTCTTCATTCAGCTTGAAAGCATTGGTGTGCTTCGAGATCGCCGCGGTACGCGAACGATCGAGCCAGAAGTTCTTGCGTTGTTCCGGGCTAACGGCAATGAAGCCTTCGGCAGCGCGCAGGTTGCACATGCGGACAACTTCGGAAGCGGCTTGCATGACAGACTGTTCGTCGTCGCCCACCAGGTCACCAATCAGCACCATCTTCGGGCGCCCGTGGCGCTTGGCCTTGGTGGCGTAGCCCACAGCCTTGAGGTAGCGCTCATCGAGATGTTCCAGACCGGCCAGCAGTACGCCTAGGTTGCGGCCACCGCCGTTGGGTTTGAAGTAGTCCGTAATTTCGACAATGGCCGGCACGGCTTCGCGGACCTGGCCGAAGAACTCCAGACACACCGTACGCGTATGCGCCGGCATTTTGTGCAGAACCCAGCGTGCGGCGACGATGATGCCGTCGGTGCCCTCTTTCTGGACACCCGGTACACCACCGAGGAATTTGTCGGTGACATCCTTGCCCAGGCCAATCTTGCGGCAGGCTGCGCCCGCCATGCTGAGGACCTCTTCACTCAGCAGCTTCTTGCCGTGCACATCAAAACGCTTGAGGCGGAAACGCACGGTTTCCTGTTCGTGAATTTTGCCCAGGTTGTGGTCGAGACGTTCGACTTCAAGCCAGTTGCCGTCTGGTGTGACCATTTTCCACCAGGCCAGATTGTCGAGCGCGGTGCCCCACAGCACAGCCTTTTTGCCACCGGCATTCATGGCGATGTTGCCGCCAATGCACGAGGCCTCGGCGGAGGTTGGGTCCACGGCAAAAACGAGTCCAGCCCGTTCTGCGGCTTCGGAGACACGCTTGGTAACCACGCCAGCGCCGGTGCGTACGGTGCCGACGGCATGGTCAACACCTGGCAGGTTCACAAATTCAACCGGTGCGATGTCGATCAGTTTCTCGGTATTGATCACCACCGAGTCGGCGGTGAGCGGCACGGCACCGCCGGTGTAACCGGTGCCGCCTCCACGCGGAATGATGGTGAGGCCGAGCTTGATGCAGTCACGCACCAGCGGACCGATTTCTTCTTCGGTGTCCGGGTAGAGCACCACGAACGGATATTCGACGCGCCAATCGGTGGCGTCAGTCACGTGTGACACACGGGCCAGGCCATCAAACGCAATGTTGTCTTTCCGCGTATGTTTCGAGAGCGTTCGCAGTACTTTGCGACGGCGAGCAGCCGTCGATTCGAGATATTTGGCGAAGCGGTTGATGGCTTCAGAGGTTGCTTTGAGCAGCTGGGCTACCTTGTCGTTGCCGTCGCGCCGCTTTTCGATTTCTGCCACGCGATGGCGCAGTGCCGAAATCAGCGCCGTCTGGCGCTGCGGGTTTTGCAACAGATCGTCTTCCAGATACGGGTTGCGTTGCACGACCCAGATATCACCCAGTACTTCATACAGCATACGGGCCGAGCGGCCGGTGACACGTTCGCTGCGCAATGCATCCAGAATGGCCCAGTTTTCTTGGCCAAGCAGGCGTATCACGATCTCGCGATCAGAGTACGAAGTGTAGTTGTAGGGAATCTCGCGTAGACGTGCCGTCATGATCTGTGACCGTGCTTCCGGACAGGGAATAAGAGCTTGGTATTGTATCGCAACAGGCCTGCCTGATGGCGTTGCTTGAGGCCGGAAATACCTGATAAAACCGCGCCTTGCATGGGGTTTTGCCTCGGAAAAACAGACGCCACAGGCTTTAGCTGGCACCGGTATAATGGAAAACCGCGCCAGCCTTGTTTTTGGCGTGTTTTTAACCACGATTTCAATAGCCTGCCATGACTGCCAAGACTGATGCGCCCTTCCCGTTAACTGACTATCTGCGCCGCATTGAGGCGGCAGAGGTTTATGACGTGGCCATCGAGTCGCCACTGGACTATGCACCCAACTTATCGCGTCGTATTGGTAATGAGGTTTTCTTCAAGCGGGAAGACCAGCAGCCGGTGTTTTCATTCAAGCTGCGCGGTGCTTATAACAAGATGGCAAAACTACCGGCAGTTGCCCTGAAACGTGGCGTTGTTGCTGCCTCGGCGGGTAATCATGCCCAAGGTGTGGCGCTTTCCGCCCAGAAACTGGGGTGTCGTGCCGTGATCGTGATGCCAACCACTACGCCAGGCATAAAAGTGAACGCCGTGCGTTCCCGTGGGGGAGAGGTCGTTCTCTTCGGTGACTCTTTCGATGATGCTTACAATGAGGCGCGTCGTCTGGAGAACGAAGAGGGGCTGACCTTCGTTCACCCCTTTGATGATCCTGATGTCATCGCTGGTCAGGGTACCGTGGGTCTGGAGATTATGCGTCAGCATCCCAAGCCGATCGATGCCATTTTCTGTTGTGTTGGCGGCGGCGGTCTCATTGCCGGCGTCGCCGCGGCGGTTAAGCTCGTCCGGCCTGAGATTAAAGTGATTGGTGTAGAAGCCGTTGATGCAGATGCTATGACGCAGTCGCTGGCCGCCGGACATAGCGTGCGTCTGGATCAGGTGGGGCTGTTTGCCGATGGCGCTGCAGTCAAACAGGTGGGCAGCGAATGTTTCCGTATTGCCGAAACCTATGTGGACGAGATGATTCGTGTCGATAACGACGCCATCTGTGCCGCGATCAAAGACGTCTTCGAAGATACCCGTTCGGTGCTGGAGCCGGCAGGAGCGCTGGCCGTGGCGGGTATGAAAGCCTGGGCGGCGCAAAACAATGCGCAGGGTAAAACGCTGGTGGCAGTGGCCTCCGGTGCCAACATGAACTTTGATCGCCTGCGTTTTGTGGCGGAACGTGCCGAACTGGGTGAGCAGCGTGAGGCGATCCTGGCAGTGACCTTGCCCGAGAAGCCGGGTGCCTACCGCAAGTTTCTATCGTTACTCGGCAATCGCAGTATTACCGAATTCAACTACCGTTATAACGACCCCGGGGCTGCACACGTGTTTGTAGGGATACAAACCACGAAGCGTGCGGAAGTTGCTGCGCTCATCGAAAAGTTACAGGCAGAAGGCTATGCAGCGCTGGATCTGACCGATGACGAAATGGCCAAACTGCATGTGCGCTATATGGTCGGTGGCCACACGCCCAAAACAGCAGGTGCGCTCAACGAACTGATTTATCGCTTCGAGTTTCCGGAGCGCCCGGGCGCGCTGATGAAATTCCTGGAGAACATGAGTGCTGGCTGGAACATCAGCCTGTTCCATTACCGTAACCATGGTGCTGATTTCGGTCGCGTCCTGGTGGGCTTCCAGGTGCCACCGGACGATATGGCTGCTTTTCAGGCGTTCCTGTCAGGCCTGGGATACCCCTATCGGGATGAACGGGACAACCCGGCCTACCGACTCTTTCTGGCCTGACCGCCGATCAACCAACCACATAACACCGTATGCTTTCCCCCTTTGAAATCACGGTATATCTCCTGGCAGGCGCATTGGTGTTGCTGGGTTGGTCGGTATGCCGGGTGTTGCCTCGTATCCCGGGTTCCGGAGGTATACAGGGTGCGCGTTTCTGGTGGGCTTTGCTGCTGATGCTGGCCCTGGACCGGGTGCTGAATACAGCTTTCTTTACGGTTGAGAGCACGCTGTTTGATCAGCCCGATGCCATACTGGCTTTTGCGCAGGCGGTGCTGATGGCCGTGGTGACGAGTCTGCTGCTCAAGCAGCCGGTAGGATCAGACCCTGCTCCGTAACCCAGCCATCCAGCGGCACATCGTGCGCCTGTGGGTGGATATCTTCCAGCAGTTGCCCGGCATAGAGCACACCGATCGTTTTAATGTCGGGGAGTAACGGCAGGGTACGGTCGTAATAGCCACCACCATAGCCGAGGCGGTAACCTGAACGATCCAGCCCTAGGCAGGGAATAAAGATCTGTTTCGGAATCACACGCGTTGCCGGATCGGCCGGGGGTGCATAAATTCCCGCCTCATCCATGGTCAGACGGACGTGGGCTTGCCATAGGTAGAACTCCAGCGGTGCACAGGGTGTGACTACGCGCGGTAGGCAAACCTGTACGCCTGCGGCATACCACTCATGCATCAACGGCGAGATATCGGGCTCTTTGCTGATCGGGTAATAGAACGCAAACGGTGAGGGCGGCGGATGGAAATGGTTTTCCAATATGTCGCAGATACTGCGGCTGAATGCCGCGTGATCTTCAGGGATGACGTTACGGCGCCACGCTTTCATGCGCGTGCGCAGTGTACTGCGATAGAATTTTTCATCCGGCAGGTTCGACATAGACCGGACAGTAGCACATTGCACCTTTTTTTCACCGCACCTGTTTTTATATCGCGTCGTTTTCTATTCTCTGGTTTTCAAGATGCCCCTAGCCCGTTCAGTTGTTGCCGTGGTTGCACCGCTTTTCAAGTCAGCGCTGGGTGTTGGCTTGTTTGTGCTGGCTCCGCTGGTTGTCGCCCAGGATGCCGCGTATCTCAACGCCCGAGATGCTGTTAAAAACGGCCAGTTGAATAAAGTCGAGGCGCTCTATCCGCAGCTCAAACAGCACGAGCTTGCACCCTATGTGGAATCCTGGTTGCTCAAGCCGCAGTTGATGACAGACAGCCCCGACATTCGGGCATTTCTCAAGAAGTATGAGGGTGAGCGTCCGGCCGAATTGTTGCGAGCCGACTGGATTCGCACTCAGGCCAAACAGGGAAACTGGACGCTGGTGGCGCAACAGGGTGCTCTAATGCTGCAGCCGGAACCGGATGTGCAGTGTTACAGCCTGTTGCCCCGCGTTAATAATGGCGACAATGCGGCAAAAGAACAAGCGCGTACCCTGTGGGTGACCGGCGTAGATTCGCCCGATGCCTGCCAGGCATTGTTCGAGGCCATGTGGGTTAATGGAGAATTAAAAGCCAGCGATGGCTGGCTGCGCGCACGTCGCCAGGTCGCTATGAACAAATTGAATCTGGCGCGGCAAACGCTGGCCGTGATGCGCATCAACGCCAATGATGCCGCGGGCGGTTTAGATGCCGTGCTCAGCAAGCCAGTGATTTATCTCGAACGCGTGGGTACGCCGAATGACGACACCCAGAAAGAATTAATCACGCTGGCTCTGGTGCGTATGGCACGCAATGAGCCGACTAGCGCGGTGTCAGCCCTGAAACGCTATGGTGGCAATTTGGACAAGGCCCAGCAGGAATACGTCTGGGGCATCATCGGCTGGCAGCTGGGTATTCAGCAAAGCCCCGAAGCGCTGGATGCGGTGAAGAAAAGCGGGACGGTTATGTTGCCAGACGATGCCATGGCCTGGCGTGTGCGCGTGGCGCTTCGTGCGCAGGACTGGAGCCTAGTGCGCAAAGACATCGAAGCGATGCCCGAACCCATGATCAGTTCACCTGAATGGATTTACTGGTTGGGTCGCTCTTTCAAAGCGCAAGGGCGTGATAGCGCCGCCGAAGATCAGTTCAAGCGCATTGCCGGCCAGCCCAATTTTTATGGGGTGCTGGCGACAGAAGAGCTGGGTGGGCGCGCCAAGCTCCCCACTCAGGCGGCGCCGATCACCGCCGACGAGATTCGTGCGGTCGAGCGTCAACCCGGTATCCGCCGCGCGCTGGCCATGTACCGGCTGGATCTACGACCGGAAGGGGTCAAAGAATGGAGCTGGGCGCTGCGCGGCATGAATGACCGTCAACTGCTGGCGGCCGCCGAAATTGCCCAGCGCAATCAGATCATTGACCGCTCGATTAGTGCCGCAGACCGCACAAAGGAAGAACATAACTATAAATTGCGCTTTCCAACGCCGCATGCCGAGAAGATTATGACGCATTCGGATCGTCAGAATCTGGATAAGGCCTGGGTCTATGGTCTGATGCGCCAGGAGAGCCGGTTTGTCACGAATGCCAAATCCAATGTGGGGGCTGCCGGACTGATGCAGGTGATGCCATCAACGGGTAAGTGGGTTGCCAACAAGATCGGCGTGAAACTGGGGCCGGGTGATCTGCACGACCCGGATACCAACGTCATGTTAGGTACGACCTACATGCGTCTGGTGCTGGAAAGCCTCGATAACCACCCGGTGCTGGCTTCGGCCGCCTATAACGCTGGCCCCGGCCGGGCACGTAAGTGGCGCGATGTCCGGCCGCTTGAGGGCGCGATCTATGCCGAAACCATTCCATTCTCCGAGACCCGGGACTACGTGAAGAAGGTCATGAGTAATGCGGTGTTCTACCAGACCGTCATGACGGGTAACGCGCCATCGCTTAAGGGGATGCTAGGTACCATCGGACCCCGCCCGGCCAAAGATTCCATGCCAGAACTGCCCTGAAATGGCATAAAATGGCGTTTTGCACGACTAATCACTGATCAGAGATCGACCAAGGAAGACACATGCTGAAGAACCAGAAAATTCTCCTCATTGGTGGCACCGGTTTTGTTGGCCGTCATCTGGCCCGTGTATTGGTTGAAGGCGGCGCACATGTCACGATTCCGACGCGTCGGTATGAAAAGAATCGTGATGTCACCATGTTGCCGTGCGTGACTCTGATTGAAGCAGATATCAATGATCCTGGTGTGCTGGAGCAACTGGCGACCGGTGCTGATGCCGTGATCAATCTGGTTGGTGTACTGCACAGTGATCCGGGCCTGCCCTACGGCAAACAATTTGCAGCTGCTCACGTCGAACTCCCGAAAAAGATCGTCGCCGCATGTCAGGCAACCAGCGTTAAGCGCCTGCTGCATATGAGCGCGCTACATGCGGGGCAGAAAGCACCCTCGGAATATCTACGTTCCAAGGCCGATGGTGAGGCCGTCATCACGGGTTCTGGTCTTATCACCACCATCTTCCGCCCGTCCGTTATTTTCGGCGCAAGAGATGCCTTCATTAACACCTTTGCCAAGCTTCTCCGCGCCTTCCCTATTATGCCGCTTGGCTGTGCATCTGCCCGATTTCAGCCCGTTGCGGTCGATGATGTCGCGCATGCCTTTGCCCAGGCGCTGACCAACCCCGCCATGGAAGGTCAGGCGTATGACCTGTGTGGCCCGAAGGTCTATACGCTCAAGGAAATTGTCGAATACACCGGTAACGTCATTGGCTATCCGCGCCGCGTCATTCCACTGTCGGAACATATGGCGTATTTCCAGGCAGCGCTGTTGTCGCTTCTGCCGAATCCACCGATGTCCGCGGATAACATCCGCTCGATGCAAATCGATAGCGTCTGCAGCTCCAACTGCCAGGTGCCGTCGGGCTGGAATCCGCAACCGTTGGAAGCTGTTGCGCCCCTGTATCTGCTCGATAGCGGTGATGCGGCTCAGTTTGCCGAATACCGCAGCCGCGCCGGTCGCTAAGTTTTACTCGAATCGCGCCACGGCTGAGGATAAGGTCGTGAAGATTTATATCGTTGGCGGTGCGGTTCGTGACCGTTTGCTGGGCCTGACGCCCGGTGACCGTGATTATGTGGTTGTCGGGGCCTCACCCGAGCAGATGATTGCTGCTGGTTACAAGCCGGTCGGTAAAGACTTCCCGGTTTTTTTGCATCCGCAGACGCATGAAGAATATGCGTTGGCGCGTACCGAGCGGAAAACCGGTCATGGCTATCATGGCTTCAGTTGCTATGCGGCACCCGATGTCACGCTGGAAGAAGACTTAGCACGACGCGATCTGACTATCAACGCGATGGCCGAAGATGAGACAGGTCGGGTGATTGATCCTTACGGCGGGGAGCAGGATCTCGCTGCCCGCGTCCTGCGCCATGTCAGCCCCGCATTTGCAGAAGACCCCGTCCGGATTTTGCGCTTGGCACGTTTCGCTGCGCGCCTCCCTGGATTTACGGTAGCCCCTGAAACACAAACCCTGCTGCAGCACATGGTGCAGTCCGGGGAAGCCAAACATCTGGTGGCAGAACGTGTTTGGCAGGAGCTGTCGCGCGGCCTGATGGCTGGGCAACCAGAGCGCTTTTTTACGGTACTCGACAGCTGTGGTGCGGCGACGGATCTGATTGCGGGTATCTTGCCCGCACCCGGTGTATTGGCCTGTGCCGCTGCACAGCATTTACCCCTGCCAGTGCGTGTGGCTCTCTGGCTCGCGAATTGTGATGAGGGCCAAATCAATGCATTGGCTCAAAGTCTGCGTTTGCCGGTGGACTGCCGAGATCTGAGCTTGCTGTTGGTACGTCAGCGCCAGGCTTTGTTGCAACCGTCGATACTATGCGCGGAAGATCGTCTCAACACATTAGAGCGTTGCGATGCGCTGCGTCGCGCCGACCGATTCAAATTACTGCTAAGCACCCTGCCTTGTCTCGGTGCCAATGTTGCTGTGGTCGACACTTGGTTGCAAATCCACGCAGTGGCCGCTGGCGTTGACGCTGGCGCCATTGCCTTGTCGGTACGGACCCAGGAACATATTGCCCCGCGTATTCGTGATGCGCGTATTGAAGCTATACAAAGTCTTGCCTGAGGTTATCGAATTGTCTGACGCACTATCCCTTGAAGTTATTAGTCGTTACCCGAGTAAAGGCAAACGCCGCACACCGTTACTTTTTATCCACGGTGCTTTCACCGCAGCCTGGTGTTGGTCGGAGCATTTTCTGGATTGGTTTGCCGAACGCGGCTGGCCAGCGCACGCGGTGTCTGTTCGCGGACATGGTGGTAGTGAAGGGCACGAGCAACTGGGTAATTGGGGGATCGACCACTACGTTGCCGATGTCATGCAAGTGGTCGACGAGATCGGTGAAGCACCGGTATTGATCGGTCACTCCATGGGTGGATTTGTTGTTCAGAAGTGTCTGGAGCAAGCCGAGTTTCCCGCTGCTGTACTCATGTGTTCGGTGCCGCCAAAGGGCTTGCTGGCGAGTTCGTTGTCGATGATGTGGTCACATCCGGATCTCATGGGGAGCTTATCCCAGCTTATGACGGGTGGCCCGGTCGACATCGATTCGTTGAAAGACGCCCTCTTTGCACAGCCCGCGTCGATCAGTGACCTGCAGCGCTACCTGATGCTTTCCCAGATGGAATCGCAGCGCGCCATCTGGGATATGACCATGTTTAATCTTATCAATCCAGAGCGTTTAAAGCCTGCGCCCAAGCTGATCATTGGTGCGGAACTGGATCACATTATTCCCGCGAATCAGGTGCGTGATACCGCGGAAATCTACGGCGTTGAACCGGTCATCTTCCCGGGCATGGGTCATGGGATGATGCTAGAGCGGGATTGGGATCACGTTGCCAGCGTGATCAATGATTGGTTGGTGGCTGTGGTGGCAGATGCGCCCTAATCGCTGATATCCACTAAAGGGTATGTGAGCGATCGCTGCGTATAAACCCGGGGACGCGCAGAGAGTCCGGCAATCCCTTGGTGAGCATAATCACTTTGAAGAACTCGCCCATCTCTGCGGGAGAGAGTAGCGTTTGTACGGCATGCTGGGTGCGTACCCAGCGCGCATCGGCTTGGGTGTAATCGGCAGGTTGTTGCGCTGCCAGCAAGTCGAGCAAGCCCGCATCCATGAGCCAGCCGGCCTGGGTGCAGTAACCTGTTACCTCAAGTCCCGCATCGAAACCTGCTTCGGCAATGGCGGTAAAGTCGACGTGAGCGGTAATGTCCTGCAGACCGGGCCAGTAGAAGGGGTCAGGATGTGCGCGATGCCGGTAATGACACATGAGGGTGCCACCGGTGCGCTCATGATGATAGAACTCGTGACGCGGAAAGCCGTAATCAATGAGCAGCAAGGCGCCCTGCTTCAGACGCTGTGCGAGTGTTGTGACCCAGGCAGGGCCAGCTTCCGGTATTTCGGTGGTGTAGTCATCAGGCCATTGGTACTGTTCGGCGAGTGCGCGAATCCGTTCGGCAAGAGCCTGGCTGGTTTCTCCCGGCGTGGTGATAAAGCGGATGCCATCATCAACCGTTTCAACCCTAACGCCCAGGCGTTGGCCATGCCCATCTTGCCATCGCACCAGCTCTACGGGCATGGCATCGAGGACTTCGTTGCCGACAAGCACGCCTTCAATGCTGTCGGGCAGGCTGCTTAACCAGTGAATTCGACCTATGAGGTGCGGCACAGTCGCTAGCAGGTGCTGGCGTTGACGTTCGGCCAGTTCAGCCGAAAGTTCGAGAATGTCGTAGCGTTCGGGCAACTGACCCATGGCTTCGAGCGCTTGCAGTAAGTCTCCCGCCAGTTTGCCGGTACCAGCACCTGCTTCAGTGAGCACAGGGTGGCTGGCTGACAATATGGGAGCAATGGTGTTGGCGAGAGTGCGGCCAAAGAGCGGCGTCATTTCCGGGCCCGTGACAAAGTCACCCGCGACGCCAAATTTGTGGGCACCACCGCTGTAATAGCCTAGGCCCGGCGCATAGAGTGCGAGTGCCATGAATTCTGAAAAGGGAATCCAGCCGCCGGCAGCCTCAATGGTGGCTACAATTTTTTCAGAAAGTGCTTGGCTGAAGGACTGAGCATCGGCGTGCGGTTGCGGCAGCGGATCCTGGCCTCGGGGCGAAGCAGGTTGAATGATGGGGGGCAGCGACATGGCGGTTTGGATCATAGGCAGTAGAGCAGGAGGATAGCGCATGCGACAATACGCGTCATGTCCAACCTACATCCGCACGCCACAATTTCCACGACGGCCCCGGTGATTTTGATCACGGGGGCGGCGCGCCGTGTCGGCGCCACCATCGCAACGACACTGCACGCGGCGGGTGCTCGCGTGGCATTGCATGCGCGGCAGTCGGTGGATGCGGCTGCAGCGTTGGCATTCAAACTCAATACGGCCCGTGCGGATTCGGCCATGGTCGTATCAGCCGATTTGCTCGATGTTGCCGCCATGGAACCAATGGTGGCGCAGGTGGCGAAACATTTTGGCGGCTTGGATGGCCTGGTGTGCAATGCCTCGTCATTTTTTCCGACGCCGCTCGGGCAGATCACGGAAGCCGACTGGCACGATCTGGTGGGCAGCAACTTCAAAGCCCCACTCTTTCTAGCGCAGGCTGCGGCGCCTTATCTGCAGGCCAGTGGCGGTGCGCTGGTGAACATTACGGATATTCATGCCGAGCGGCCGCTCGCGGGGTATCCCTTGTATGCGGCTGCCAAGGGTGCCTTGTTGACCTTAACCCGGGCGTTGGCCATTGAGATGGCCCCCCAGGTGCGGGTGAATGCCGTGGCCCCGGGGCCAATACTGTGGCCGGACGATGGCCAGTTTCCGGATAACGAACGGCAGGCGATCGTGCAGCACACCCTGCTGAAGCGCCCCGGAACCCCGGACGACGTTGCACGTACCGTGCGTTTTCTCATGTTTGATGCCCCCTACATTACGGGGCAAGTGATTAATGTGGATGGTGGGCGCAGTGCTCACCTCGCGACTTAAGACCATGACGCAACAAACCAACGAAGAGCTTTCGCAAACCATTCAGAAACTCCGCCGCTTCATCGAGAACCGGGTCGGTAAAGCTATTGGCGATTACAAGATGATCGAAGATGGCGATACCGTCATGGTCTGTCTATCCGGCGGGAAGGACTCCTATACCCTGCTCGATGTGCTACTGGCCTTGCGCAAGCGCGCACCGATCGACTTTCGCATCATTGCAATGAACCTCGACCAGAAGCAACCGGGTTTCCCTGCGGATGTGCTGCCCAATTATCTGGCCAAGCTGGGTGTTGAGCATCGTATTGTGACGCAGGACACCTACTCGATCGTTAAGCAGAAAGTGCCGGAAGGTAAGACAACCTGCTCGCTCTGCTCTCGCCTGCGCCGCGGTATTATCTACAAAACGGCCAAGGAACTGGGTGCGAACAAGATTGCGCTGGGTCACCACCGTGATGACATCGTGCATACGCTATTTCTGAACATGCTGTTTGGTGGCAAGCTGAAGGCCATGCCGCCAAAGCTGGTGACAGATAATGGCGATTACATGGTGATTCGCCCGCTGGCCTATGTCTCGGAAGAAGACATTGCCCGTTACGCACGTGGCGTGGGTTTCCCGATTATTCCGTGTAACCTCTGCGGCACGCAGGAGAACCTGCAACGGCAGAAGGTGCGTGAGATGATGGCCGACTGGGATAGGCGTTATCCGGGTCGAACGGAATCCGTGATGACCGCCATTCAGAATGTGGTGCCCTCGCATCTGGGAGATCGCAATCTATTTGATTTTGAGAGCCTGCAACTCGGTGACCCGGAAGCGGCCGGTGGCGGTGATATTGCCTTTGACAGTGAGTCGTACGATAGCGACAGCTGCGAGACACCAGGGGCCAATGCGAGCGACCAACCTCAAGTGATTAACTTTGGTCAGCCGCCAGGACGTTAAGCCGATTTGAAATCAGATCGACGGATCGTCGATATCATCGGGTCGAATGGTATGCGCTGGGTCGAGCGCTAAGGCACGTTGCGCATTCTTGGCTGTCAGCGCTTCTTGTGCCAGGACTTCTTCCTGCTGACGCGCGATAAATTCGTTCAGGCTGTCGATACCCCGGAACTGCAGAATCGTATTGCGTACGGCGGCCTCAAGTAATACGGCCAGGTTACGGCCGGCGGCCACAGGAATGTTGACCTTGCGGATGTTCACGCCAAGTATTTCCTGGGTTTGCGCTTCAAAAGGCAGACGTGGTGTATCAACGCCCGGTTGCTGACGGTGCAGGTGAACAATGAGTTTCAACCGCATTTTGCGGCGAGAGGCTGTTTCGCCAAAGATGGTGCGAATGTTGAGTAAGCCGAGGCCGCGCACTTCCAGGAAGTCACGCAGGATGCCGGGACAACGCCCTTCAATGACACTCGGTGCGACACGCGTTAGCTCAACGACGTCGTCGGCAACCAGGCCGTGTCCGCGTGAGATTAACTCCAGAGCGAGTTCACTTTTACCGGAGCCGGAGTCGCCAGTGATCATGACGCCCATGCCCAGGACGTCCATGAATACACCATGCAGACTCGTGGTGTCAGCAAGTTTGCGTGCCAGGTAGTGGCGTAACTGATCGATGACGGCGGAACAAGAGCGTGCCGATGAGAAAAGGGGTGTGCCCGTTTTCTCACAGGCATCACGCAGCTCTTCCAGAACGGGCAGGCCATCTGCCACGATAATGGCAGGCGGTGCGGCCTGGCAGAGATCTTCATACACCGACTGACGGCGGGTGGCACGGGTACGCAAAGACCATTTCTGCTCGGCGATACCAACGACTTGAAGACGTTCCGGGTGAATGATATTGAGGTGCCCGACGATATCGGAGCCGTAGGCATCCTTTTCCATCAGCCGGATACTGCGGTTGCAGCCAACACTACCCACCCAGTTGAGCGCCAGGCTCTCTTTGTACTCTTCGTAGAGCTGCGCGACGCTGAGTTCTTTCATGATGGATAGGGGCGGTTTAACTGTTCTGTTGGGTGAAGAGGTTCAGGATGTGTGCCACCTCGGTACTGCTGCGCAGACTTTCCCGAAACTCGGGGTCAGAAAAACCTTGAGCGAGCTCCGACAACAGTTGCAGGTGTTCTTCTGTGCTCTGTTCCGGCACCAGCAGGAAAAAAGCCAGATCGACTGGGCGATGATCCGGCGCATCGAAGGGCACGGGCTTGCTCAATCGGTAGAACATGCCGGCAACCTGACGCAGACCTTTAACCCGGCCATGTGGAATGCCGACACCCTGCCCCAGTCCTGTGGATCCGAGTTGTTCACGCATCTGCAGGCAATCAAGGATGGTATTGCTGTTCATGCCCAGGCGTTGGCCGAGTGCGGCAGCAGCCTGTTCGAACAGCGCTTCCTTGGTGGCGGGCTGCGCTGTGAGGACAACAGTGTCCTGAGTCAGTAGGTTGGAGATGGCATTCATAGAATAAAAGGCGGGCACCGCTACGGTGCCCGCCGGTTAGCGTGACGGGTTATTCGAGATGGCTGGCAACGCTATGGCCGCGACCATGATCCTGAATCTTCTGCTTGTACTTCTGAACCTGACGGTCGAGCTTGTCAGTCAGATCGTCGACGGCTGCGTACAGATTGGGATCAGTGCTCTCGACAAAAATATCCTTGCCGGGAACATGCAGCGTGACTTCGGCCTTCTGGTTCAGCTTCTCGACGCTCAGAACAACGTGCATGTCGATTACGTGATCGAAATGGCGCGTGACCTTTTGCAACTTCTGGCTAACATAGTCGCGAATGGCGGGGCTGACTTCCAGATGATGACCACTGATTTGCAGAT
>JALRGK010000259.1 GCA_023253415.1 Rhodocyclaceae bacterium | reverse complement strand
GCCGGGCGTTGATACGGCGCTGCTCGATCCGCGTGGCGCCTGGGCCGATTCGGCTGAATACGACAAGACCGCGCGTGAGCTGGTCGGCAAGTTCGTGGCCAACTTTGCCCAGTTTGCCGATCACGTCGATCAGGGCGTGCGCGACGCCGCTCCGCAGGCTGCCTGAGCCGGTTGACCGGAAATTAGGAAGGGCCCCGCTGAAAAGCTGGGGCCCTTTTTATTGTTACCCCGTACCCGCGATATAGCGATCCACGTTGCGGCCCAGCACGTCGAGCGGGACATTGCCGCCGACCACCACCGCATCGTTGAAGTCGAATCAGATGTTTGTATCAGTCCGCCAAACTCGTTTGCGCTGGCCCGTACGGTGGAATACTTCCGTATCCCGCGTAGCGTGCTGACGGTGTGTCTGGGTAAGAGCACCTATGCCCGTTGCGGCATTATCGTGAACGTGACCCCGTTTGAACCGGAATGGGAAGGTTACGTCACCCTCGAATTCTCGAACACCACGCCGCTGCCTGCCAAGATCTACGCTGGGGAAGGTTGTGCTCAGGTGCTGTTCTTCGAGTCTGATGAAGTTTGCGAAACGTCGTATAAAGATCGTGGTGGCAAGTACCAGGGTCAGGTCGGTGTCACACTCCCGAAAATTTAAAGCTGTAGACTCAACGAGTTGGTTGTATTGCGCGCCGCGTGTTCTGGCTGATGCCTGCACGCGGTGTTTCCTTTCTGGCTGAGGAGCCGCTGCTATGAAGTTCCATTTTCCGATCATCATCATCGATGAAGATTTCCGTTCCGAAAACGCCTCGGGTCTCGGTATTCGTGCCCTGGCTGAAGCGATCGAGAAGGAGGGCATGGAAGTGCTGGGGGTGACGAGTTACGGTGACCTGAGCTCGTTCGCGCAGCAACAAAGCCGTGCGTCAGCGTTCATCCTGTCGGTGGATGACGAAGAGCTGCTGAACGATGAAGAGCAGACGATTGCTGAACTGCGCGCCTTCGTTGAAGAGATTCGCTACAAGAATGCAGATATCCCGATTTTCCTGCATGGTGAAACCCGGACCTCACGGCACATCCCGAATGACATCCTGCGAGAGCTGCACGGCTTCATTCACATGTATGAAGATACGCCGGAGTTCATTGCGCGCAATGTAGTACGTGAGTCGAAGGCCTATCTGGATTCGCTGCCGCCGCCGTTCTTCCGTGCACTGACGCATTACGCAGCAGATGGCTCGTATTCCTGGCACTGTCCGGGACACTCGGGTGGCGTGGCCTTTCTGAAGAGCCCGGTCGGTCAGATGTTCCACCAGTTCTTCGGTGAAAACATGCTGCGCGCCGATGTGTGTAACGCGGTGGAAGAACTCGGTCAGTTGCTGGACCATACCGGTCCGGTGGCCGCATCGGAACGCAACGCAGCGCGTATCTTCAACTGTGACCACCTGTACTTCGTGACCAACGGGACGTCGACCTCGAACAAGATTGTCTGGCACTCGACTGTGGCGCCGGGCGATATCGTGGTTGTTGATCGTAACTGCCACAAGTCGGTGCTGCACTCGATCATCATGACCGGGGCGATCCCGGTGTTCCTGATGCCAACCCGCAATAACTTCGGCATCATCGGCCCGATCCCCAAGAGCGAATTTTCCTGGGAAAGCATCCAGAAGAAGATCGCCGCGAATCCCTTTATTGCCGATAAAACTGCCAAGCCGCGCGTGCTGACCATTACGCAATCCACCTATGACGGCATTCTGTATAACGTCGAAGAAATCAAAGAAATGCTCGACGGCAAGATTGACACGCTGCACTTCGATGAAGCCTGGCTGCCGCATGCCGCCTTCCATGACTTCTATGGCGACTATCACGCCATTGGTGCGGATCGCCCACGCTGTAAAGAATCGATGGTGTTCTCAACGCAGTCAACGCACAAGCTGCTGGCGGGTCTGAGCCAGGCCTCGCAGATTCTGGTGCAGGATTCGGATGGTCGTAAGCTAGACCGTGACGTCTTTAACGAAGCTTATCTGATGCATACCTCGACATCGCCGCAGTACGCAATTATTGCGTCGTGCGATGTGGCGGCGGCCATGATGGAAGAGCCGGGCGGTCCGGCACTGGTGGAAGAGTCGATTGCCGAGGCACTTGATTTCCGCCGCGCCATGCGCAAGGTGGATGAGGAGTGGGGCGCTGACTGGTGGTTCAAGGTTTGGGGGCCGGATGACCTGTCGGAAGAGGGGATCGAAGAGCGTGAGGCCTGGATGCTCAAGCCCGGTGATCGCTGGCATGGCTTTGGCCAGCTGGCCGATGGGTTCAATATGCTCGACCCGATCAAGGCGACCATCATCACGCCAGGGTTGGACGTCGATGGCTCATTTTCGGAAGAGATCGGAATTCCGGCCGCCATTGTGACCAAATATCTGGCCGAGCATGGTGTGATCGTCGAGAAGTGTGGCCTGTATTCCTTCTTCATCATGTTCACTATCGGCATTACCAAGGGACGCTGGAACACGATGGTGACCGAGCTGCAGCAGTTCAAAGATGACTACGATCGTAACCAACCGCTGTGGAAGGTGCTGCCGGAGTTCTGTCAGAAGCATCCGCGTTACGAAAACATCGGTCTGCGAGATCTCTGCCAGCAGATTCACGATGTGTACAAGAAGAACGACGTTGCGCGTCTGACGACGGAGATGTATCTGTCGGACATGGTGCCAGCGATGCGTCCGGCGGATGCTTTCGCCAAGATGGCACACAAGGAAATCGAGCGCGTCCACATCGATGATCTGGAAGGCCGTATCACGGCCATGCTGGTGACGCCGTATCCGCCGGGCATTCCGCTGCTGATTCCGGGCGAACGCTTCAATAAGACCATCGTGAACTATCTACAGTTCGCGCGCGAGTTCAACGAACGATTCCCGGGTTTTGAGACCGATGTGCACGGGCTCGTCAAAGGCGAAAAAGACGGCAAGACTGCCTACTACGTCGATTGTGTTCGCTAATGCGTGGCGCTGAGTCCCGCAGGGGACTTAGCGCTGGTAGGTGACAAAGGCGTAGGCTAAACCGGTAGCGCTGGTGTGGGGTTCGCGAGTGACTTCACGCCAGTCGTTGGCAAAATCCGGGAACAGGGTGTCGCCGATGGCGTCGATGTCCACCTCGGTTATGATCAATCGGGCAGCGCGCGGCAGCGCCTGTTTGTAGAGTTCGGCGCCGCCGATGATGTAGGCCGTGGTGTCGCCAACCGCGGCAAGT
>JALRGK010000244.1 GCA_023253415.1 Rhodocyclaceae bacterium | reverse complement strand
ATTCCACTGACAGTGACGGGCGCCGCTTTGCTTAAAGAAGAGCTGCACCGTCTGAAAACGATTGAGCGCCCGGCCGTGATTGAAGCGATCGCCGAGGCGCGTGCGCATGGCGACCTGTCTGAAAACGCCGAATACGACGCTGCCAAGGAAAAGCAGGGTTTTATCGAAGGCCGTATTCAGGAGGTTGAGGGTAAGCTCAGCCACGCGCAGATTATTGATCCGTCTGCGATGGATGCCGATGGCCGCTGTGTGTTCGGCTCGACCGTTGAGCTTGAAGATGCCGATTCCGGCCAGAATGTGACGTATCAGATCGTCGGTGAAGACGAAGCCGATATCAAGCAGGGCAAGATTTCGTTTGCATCACCTTTGGCGCGCGCCATGATCGGCAAGTTTGCCGGAGACGTTTTGCAGGTGCAGACGCCAGGCGGTCAACGCGAATACGAAATGATCGACGTTCGTTATATCTGATCAGGTTTAACCGGGAAGCGCTTTAAGTAGAGCGCTTCTCGGGAATGTGTGGCACTAGCGGGTTAGCGGTTCTGGAAGTTGCGCTTGAGCTGCCGGGGCGCTTTGCGGCGGCCCGTGGCTTTACCGGATTTATCGATATGAACTTCCGGCTTTGGGCGCCAGATGACGAGTAGCTTGCCGATGTGCTGAACAGCTGCGGCATTGAGTGCGTGGCAGATCTCGTTCAGATAGCCTTCACGTTGCTCGCGGTCATCGCTGACGACACGAATCTTGATAAGACCGTGAGCGTTCAACGAATGGTTGATTTCTTTGAGCACGGTTTCCGAAAGGCCGTTGTCGGCAATGGTGACCACTGGATTCAAGCTATGAGCCTCGGCCTTGAGGGCGCGTCGCTCGGTCGTGCTGATAGCCAGTTCACCCGTTACAGGGGCTTCGGCAGCGTCTTCGGCGATTAATTGGGCGATACGATCAAGGGTCATAGTGAACTCAACACGGTAAATGCGGATAATGCAAGGCTGGCATTGTACGCCAGCAGAGATTAGAACAGCGAATCATCAGGAAATTCAGGCAGGAAATTATGGCGAGAACGAAGACGAGCAAGGCATGGATGCGGGAGCATGTGAATGATCCCTGGGTTCAGCGCGCCAAGGCCGAGGGCTGGCGCTCACGTGCCGCGTTCAAGCTCATGGAAATCGACGACAAGGATAAGTTGATCCGTCGTGGGGCGATTGTGGTGGATCTTGGCTGTACGCCGGGCGGTTGGTCACAGGTGGCACGTAAGCGCCTGGGAAGTACGGGCCGCGTCATCGGCCTGGATCTGCTACCGCTGGACCCACTGCTGCCGGGCGTGGAGTTTCTGCAAGGGGATTTTCATGACGAGTCAGTGCTCCGACAGGTTGAAGCTATGTTGCATGGTGCAAAAGTAGACCTTGTGCTTTCTGATATGGCCCCCAATATGTCTGGTATCCCTATGTCCGATCAGGCAAGGTCGATCCACCTGGCCGAGTTGGCGCTGGATTTTGCCGCCAATCACCTGCAGCCGCAGGGATCGTTTCTGGTCAAGGTCTTTCAGGGCTCGGGCTTTGCCGAATACGTGGTTGCCATGCGCCAGGTGTTCCGTAAGGTGGTGACCCGTAAGCCGGATGCATCACGGGGTCGGAGTAGCGAGTTGTATCTGTTGGGGCAAGGTTTGAAATAAGGGTTGAAGCAAGCCCGCAGTCTTGTCCATGGTAGCGCTGTGGCCTTAAGGATTGTCCAAGGTTAGAGCGCAGAGTCAGGTTAGAATAGAACATTAGTTTCACTTTTTAGGCAGAAAGCCATCGTGAATAACAATCTGTTTCGCAACGTTGCCATCTGGGTCGTCATCGGTTTGGTGCTGATGACGGTCTTCAATCAGTTCAATAACAAGCAGGCTGCGCAGAACTCGGTTGAGTACTCCCAGTTCATCGAAGAGGTCAAGGACGGCAAGATCAGTAAGGTCGTCATGGAGGGCCGTACCCTCAAGGCAACGACGACGGATGGCAAAAAGGTGACGTCCTATGCGCCGCCGGATATCTGGCTGGTGTCTGACCTGCTAAAGAGCGGCGTCAAGATTGAAGCCAAGCCGGAAGAAGAGCCGTCGATGCTGATGAACATTTTTGTCAGCTGGTTCCCGAT
>JALRGK010000166.1 GCA_023253415.1 Rhodocyclaceae bacterium | reverse complement strand
TGACCGGGGAGCCGTTACCAGTTTCCAAACGACCTGGTGACAAGGTTATTGGCGCAACCATGAATACGTCAGGAAGTCTGGTGATGCGGTCAGAAAGAATCGGTTCTGCAACGGTTCTGGCTCAAATCATCCAGATGGTCGCTCAAGCGCAACGGTCTCGGGCTCCTATGCAGAGAATGGCAGATATTGTAGCGGGCTATTTTGTGGTGACTGTTGTTCTTATATCTTTACTGACTTTTGTGGTCTGGGGGCTTTTCGGGCCGCAGCCTAGCTGGGTTTATGCGCTGATCAATGCTGTAGCTGTGTTGATTATTGCGTGTCCATGCGCACTAGGGTTAGCTACACCTATGTCGATCATGGTGGCGACTGGCAGGGCTGCTACCCAAGGGATTCTCTTTAGAGATGCTGCCGCCATTGAAAACCTAAGAAAGGTTAATGCCCTGATTGTTGATAAGACAGGGACGCTGACCGAAGGGAAGCCAGCCTTTAATAAAGCGATTGGAATAGGCGAATTCTCTGATGGTGAAGTGTTAAGGCTTGCTGCTAGCCTTGATCAGGGAAGTGAGCATCCGTTGGCAGAGGCCATTGTGCGTGCAGCACGAGAGCAGGGGGTGTCTTTGTTGGCACCTGAAGAATTCGAATCAAGCTCTGGAATCGGCGTTCGAGGTAAGGTCGATGGAAAGTCTCTGAGTCTTGGAAATACAACATTAATGACTCAGGTGGGTGTTTCCGTCGAAGCGCTCAGAAATGAAGCTGAGCAATTGCGTTCGGAAGGTGCAAGTGTTTTCTACTTGGCAGTTGATGGCCAATTTGCAGGTTTGTTAGCTGTTGCTGACCCCATAAAGACAACTACGCCAGAGGCCCTTAAAACTCTGGCTGAATCAGGTATCAAAGTTGTTATGGCAACTGGGGATGGTTTAACCACGGCCAAATCAGTAGGTGCCAAACTAGGCATTTCTGAGGTTTATGGCGAGGTTAAGCCGCAGGACAAACTCAACCTGGTTGAGTCCTTGCAGAAGCAGGGGTATGTGGTTGCGATGGCCGGTGACGGGATCAATGATGCGCCAGCACTAGCCAAGGCAGACGTTGGCATTGCTATGGGGACAGGTACAGATGTGGCGATGAATAGTGCACAACTGACCCTTGTTAAAGGCGATCTTCGTGGCATTTCTGTAGCCCGTGAGATATCTGTTGGTACCGTCCGGAACATGAAGCAGAACCTTATGTTTGCATTCTTGTACAACGCCCTTGGAATCCCTATCGCTGCCGGAGCCTTTTACCCGCTGACTGGTTGGCTGCTTTCGCCCCTGATTGCAGCACTTGCCATGAGTTTCAGTTCTGCTTCAGTTATCACGAATGCATTGCGGATGCGTGGGAGTAAGTAACAATGCGAGCCAGTCATATAGTAGGCATTGGGTTACTTGGTATTGGGGTTGCAAGTTACCTGGTCATCAAAAATCTCAGTTTTGCAGCAGATCAACCCCATTCGCAAACTGTTTACAAAGGCATAGAGCTTATAAGGGAGTACTCGATTCGCAGTCAATCGAAAAGCATAGAAGCCCCTAAAAACCTGGACGCTAACGAAAGGATACGCAGATCATCAGGTAACTACGATGCTATGTGTGCTTCATGTCATCTGAAGCCGGGAGTTGATAAGTCTGAGCTTAGTGTTGGTCTTTACCCAGCGCCGCCTAATCTGTCCAAAGAACGTCAACACGCAGATCCTGCTAGAGATTTCTGGATCATAAAGCATGGTGTTAAGGGTAGTGGCATGCCCTCATGGGGTGAGGTTGGCCTTACGGACGATGAGACCTGGGACTTAGTAGCGTTTGTTCGCGCTTTGCCGCAGATGAATAGACAAGATTATTCAAACGCTATCAAGAAAGGTATGGGGCATCATCATTCACATTAGTTTGGTGCAGATTTCATCTGCACCAAACTACGTGCTCGACCCAATCTGATTTCTTAGATCAGATTGTTGCCCTAATCGACCCATCAAAGCTTTGCCTTTGTTAAGGACTTCCGGATCCATGGAAATTTCTGTTGGATTAGGTCGTTCCTGGAGAGCAGATTGTCGTATCCGTTGAGCAGCAATTCTGGGGCCGTGACCCACTGTGAAGGTTCCTCGTGCGATAGCCGTCATGATCCCTCGAGCTGTCACTTTTCCACAAAAGCACGCTCTATGACGTAATCACCTTGCACGCCTGTTTTTGGCGAGACTTTGAACCCTCTTTTCTCGAGCATTACGCTTGTATCTTCCAACATTGAAGGACTACCGCAGATCATCCCCCGGTCTGTTTCTGGATTGAGTGGTTCAATACCAAGGTCTGTGAAAAGTTTTCCCGATTCGATTAAATCAGTTAAACGACCTTGGTTTCGGTATGGTTCACGAGTTACTGTTGGGTATGGGCTGTATCCGGTTTGGAAGACACTTTGTTAAGGTGTCATATGCAACCGGAGTATATAAATGGGCATTACCCGAAGGAAGTTCAGTAAGGAATTTAAGGTCGAAGCTGTCAGATTGGTCCAGGATCGTGGCGTATCGGTTTCTCAAGCTGCCAGGGATCTAGATGTTGGCGAGACTGTATTGCGCCGTTGGGTACGTGAGTTAACGGCAGATCCCGTGGATGCATTCCCCGGATTGGGCAAGATGAAGCCCGAACAGGAAGAGATAGCTAGGCTGCAAAAAGAAGTCGCCAAGCTGAAGATGGAGCGGGATATCCTAAAAAAAGCCGCAGCGTACTTCGCCAAGGAGTCGATGTGAAGTTCGACTTCATCGCGAAACATCGAGGTACGTGGCCCATGAATCTCTTATGTGCGACGCTCGATGTGTCCCGTAGTGGCTTCTATGCCTGGCTCTCGAGGCCGAGGAGCAAGCGCAGCCAGAGCGATGAGGTTCTGGGGGTTAAAGTATTTCAGAGCTTTACGGCCAGCGATCGGACTTACGGCGCAAGACGTGTCTGGCGCGATGTTCTGGAACTGGGCTATGCCTGTGGTTTGCATCGGGTTGAGCGTCTGATGCGCAGCCAAGCTCTGCGAGCTAGGCCAAGACGCCGTGGACTCCCCGTTGATCGTGGTGTTCGCTCCATTATCGCGGCGAATGTCCTAGATCGCCAGTTTGAAGCCAGCGCCCCCAACCAGAAATGGGTCTCAGACTTTACGTATATCTGGACGGCTGAGGGCTGGCTGTATGTAGCCGTGGTTCTGGATCTCTACTCTCGGCGCGCCGTGGGTTGGTCCATGCAGTCGAGCATGACATCCCAGTTGGTATCGGATGCGCTGATGATGGCTGTTTGGCGTCGAGGCAAACCGGATCAGCTACTGCACCACTCGGATCAGGGAAGCCAGTACACCAGCGATCACTTCCAAAGGCTTCTGGCAGAACAAGGCATTATTTGCAGCATGAGCCGTGCAGGAGAAGTCTGGGATAACTCGGCCATGGAGAGCTTCTTCTCAACCATGAAGACCGAACGTGTCAGCCGAAAGGTCTATCGCACCCGTTCAGAAGCAAGATCTGATGTGTTCGATTACATTGAAGCTTTCTACAACCCTAAACGCCGGCATTCAACACTAGGCTATATGAGTCCGGTACAGTTCGAGGAAGCGCAATTCGCTTAAGTCCGTGTCTACTGAACCGGGTGCAGCCCACTGAGCCTTTTGGCACTTCGTTTTGTTTTATCTTAGTTTGTAAAGGCAATAAATAAACTCTTGTGTATTGCCCGAAGGTGTTTTATGTGACTCACGGCAACTGTTAAGCAGTACGAATTCTGAACCAAGCTCCTTGGACAGTGATTCAACGCTGTAACGCTGAACAGGCAGGCCGCTACATTGCTCTGGGCCATTTTCTGCGAAGGTGGCGATGATGGCATAGCCTGAGGGTCTGACGGCTATATCCAGATTTTTCTTATAAGCGGCTCGCTGTTCGGGCGTGGTCATGAAGTGGAATACGGCTCTGTCATGCCAAAGCTGATACTTAGAACTGGTCGATATGGGTTGAGTGATGTCAGCTTCTAGCCAAGTAATGCCATTCGCACTTGCACCTAATCGTTCTTTGGCGGCTTTCAAGGCTGATCCAGATAGATCTAAAACAGTCAGGTTCTCAAACCCTTGTTGGAGCAAATCATCGACTAGACGTGATGCACCGCCGCCCACATCAATGATTGAGTCGCTATGCTTTAACCCGATCTGATGAATTAGATTAAGTGACGTGGTTGCCGATTCAAGAAACCAGCTAACCGCATCAGGTTTTTTTTGGTTGTATACACCTTCCCAGTGTGATTTGCTTTCCATCGTAGATAGCCTCAACAATTGCCTAGTAAAAGGGGTTGCTGCAAATTTTTCCAAAGCCAAGCGAATCATTAACGCTTGGTGTGTACCGATTGTAAGTGCTTTCTTGCAGACGCCTTCGGCAGATTCACCTGCTCGCCGAGTTTTTGAAGGATCTGGCAGTTCGCAGCCTCATTTGTTTCATGGCAAAGATTACGAAGATCCATTAACTGCTTGGAAAGTTCTTGAAGCTGCGCGAGCCTTTCCCTCACATGCAGGATGTGTTCGTCGATCATTTGATTGACTTCGGCACAGTTTTCAGTCGGGACATCCTTGAAATGAAGCAGGATGCGAATTTCGTCGAGCGACATATCCAGCGAGCGGCAGTTGCGCACAAAGACCAATCTATCCAAATGGGTAGGACCATACTTGCGATAGCCGTTACTGCTCCGATGCGGCTCAGGAATGATTCCAGCCTTCTCGTAGAAACGAATCGTTTCAGCATCCACACCTGCTTTAGACGCCAGATCTCCGATCTTCATAAGAGCCTTTCAATTTGATACTTGATTGAATCTTACCCCTATTGACCCTGTAGTAACTACAAGGTTTTTAATGGTGTTATCTACTGGAGGTATAAATCATGTCAGGTACCTGTTGCAGTGCTGAGATCTGTGACGCCACAGCCAGCAAGGGCTTTAGGAAAGCGCTTTGGGTGGCTCTGATCGTCAATGCTTCAATGTTCTTGGTCGAAGTCATTGGCGGCGAACGCGCTAGTTCGGTGTCGCTGTGGGCTGATGCACTTGATTTTGCAGGCGATTCTGCCAATTACGCTATTTCGCTGGCTGTATTGGCTATGGGGTTGGGTTGGCGATCTCGTGCGGCGTTACTTAAAGGGCTGTCAATGGTGCTCTTCGGTGGATTCGTATTAGCCAAGTCAGGTTGGTCAATTTATCAGGGCATACCACCAGAGACCATGGTCATGACCATTATTGGTTTTATGGCATTAACTGCAAATGTGGTTGTAGCCCTAATTTTGTATGCCTATCGTAGTGGCGATGCCAACATGCGTTCCGTTTGGCTTTGCAGTCGTAATGACGCAATTGGCAACATAGCTGTGATTATCGCTGCGGGGGGGGTAAGTCTGACGGGTAGCGAGTTGCCGGATGTGATCGTGGCAATCATTATGGCCTCTTTAGCCATCCATTCGGGATGGGCAGTGATTAAGCAGGCGCGGGCGGAACTGTACTCATTGCGTAAGGGTTGCTGACCCTTGTGCTATAATGAGCCATCGTGAAAAAAATAGTCTTGTTCCTTCTTGCTCTTATTGTGCCGGTGCAGCTGGCATGGGCAGCTGTTACTTGCTATAACCACGCAGACTATCCGGCAGAAACCACCCATCAGATTGTCTCGGCCGATGATCATCATCATGTGCACGAGCATGGTGAGAGCAAGGCTTCGGCTAAGCTGGATGCACCCGCAGATGATAGCCACTCGGCTCATTGCGATGCCTGTCACGCACACATGATGACGCTGCTAGAGCAGACGACCAGCGCGATTGTCGATGCGATAGGTTCGGAGCCGATAGTGGCTTCTGCACGACTTTTGGTATCAAAATCATCTGACCCGCCCTATCGCCCTAAGTGGCAAGACGCCTGACTTGAAATTCGTTGCCGGTGTGACCTGATAGTCGCCCGGTGCTTCAAGTATGCATCTCTTTGGAGGTGCAGCAGGAGGTCAAAGGGAGATGAACGTCTCTACAATGCGTGCGTTTATTAAGCGCACAGCCCTTATTGGGGTGGGTTACCTGTGTGCCGCGGGCGCCATCGCCGCCGACTCGACGGTAAATGCCAAGTCGACGTATAGCCTCAAGGCGCTCTACGACGATTCGTGGCAGCGTCAGCCGGAGGCTAAAGCATTTGCGTCGCGTTTGGAGTCAATGCAAGCGCAGCAAAAGGTGAGCCAGAGTTATGCGCCTCGGCCGCCGACACTGGAAATTGGTGGCAAGGGGGAAAAGTCTCAGTCAGGCGGTCTGGCAGCAGGCGGTGCCGGAGAATTTATCGCTGGCGTATCCATTCCACTTTGGTTATGGGGGGAGCGCTCAGGCTCTATTGCTTTGGCCGATGCTGAAGCCACCCGGCTCATCCGGCAACAGGCAGGGGCTCAGCTCAAGATTGCGGCGCAATTGCGTATGCAGTTCTGGGAGCTTGAGCTGGCAAAGATTGATGTCACCCTTGCCCGAAGCCGTTTGCAGAATGCCAGGAGTCTTGCCAGTGATGTGGCGCGGCGATATAAAGCCGGTGATTTATCTAAGGCCGATCTTTTCCAGGCCGAAAGCACGGTTTCCAGTGCCGAAGGCGCACAGGCCGATGCAAAAGCCAATCTGATTCTGGCGGTGCAGAATCTTAAAGCGTTGACAGGCAAATCGCTCGACATTGAGTCTCTTGTTGCAGGCAGCAAACCCTCAACGGCAGCTTTATCAGGATTGTCCGAGAAACTCCCCAAATTGCCGCAGAGCTTTGCCGATCTGGATAGTTCGCACCCCATGATCCAGGAGCTCATTGCTCAGGTTGAAGTAGCGTCCAAAGCAACAGAACTTGCTCGAGCGCAAACTCGACAGAATCCTGAATTGCAAATTTACGGAACAAGTGGACGACCAGAAGTTGGCGTGCCCATACAGCAGACGCTGATGCTTGGTCTTAAGATTCCCTTTGGCTCCGATGCGCGCGTTCAGGCTCAGACATTAGCCTCCAAAGCAAACCAGATCGATGCAGAAGAGCGTCTAGCATATGAGAAGCAGCGGCTGCTAGCAGAGCTAGATGGTGCCAAAGCTCGCGTCGAAACTTCACGGATTCGGCAAGATGCGGCGGTTCGTCGTGCCAAGTTGACCGCTGAAACCCGCGCCTTCTTTGATAAATCATTCAAGTTTGGTGAGACCGACTTGCCAACACGGCTTCGAATAGAACAAGACGCTGTGGATGCCGCCAGACAGGCAGCTCAAGCAGAGATTGGCTACTACGCCGCTATTTCGGCATTACATCAGGCTTTAGGCCTATTGCCCCAGTAAGGGAAAAACCATGCAGAGACATACAATTAATCGACTATCACCATGGCTCAAAGTCGCTGTGATGATGCTTTGGATTTGCTTTATTCCGGGTGCATCAGCCCACGGTACAGACACGCATACCCCTAATAACGCCCCGGCGACTATGGATCTTGGACCGGTGCCGCAACAGGCATTTGTTGCCACCTCGCACGACATGGAAGCCGTAGGCACCATCGATAAGCATCAGCTAACGATCTACATCGATCAACATGAGAGCAACGCGCCCGTTGTTCAGGCAAGGGTCGAACTTAAGATTGGCAGTCACACCTTTGAAGCAAAAGAATCTATGCCGGGTGTCTATACAGTGGATATTGATGGGGTGTCACTGACGGATGAAGGGATGGCTACGTTGCTGCTTGTGAGCACCCCGGAGTCGGTCGAGCCGTTAAGCGGATTACTGCGATCTACGCTTGAAGATCGACACGGGAAAAGCACTGTATGGATTTATATGCTTCTTGCCATCATTTTTATCGGTGGGTTGGGTGTCTGGTTTGCTTATCAACGGGGTATTCGGTTAACAGTACTGAAAGCCAGGATTGCCAAACTTTTGAAAGGTCTGAAGCGATGAACGTCAAACTGATCAAAGCCCTCATCATGGGCGCAACGCTTTCTATGCATCTGCCAACCTTCGCGGGTCCAGGGCATGACGAAGACCCGGGCGCATCGGTTACCGGTGGGGTTAACAAGCCACAACGGCTCGCTGATGGCGATGTGTATATGCCGAAAGTGGCTCAAAGACAGTTGGGTGTGCGAACCGCACTCGCCATTCAGGGTAGTTTTTCCCAAACTATCGAACTGGCCGGCAAAATCGTTCCTGATCCCAACCTAGGTGGTCGTGTACAGGCTATGGTTGCGGGTCGAATCTCACCGCCTGCACAGGGATTTCCTGTTCCTGGGCAGAAAGTCAAAAAGGGAGAACTCCTGGCCTACATCACGCCGGATGTTGGCCCTGCGGGAACGCGTTCATTAGCGGAGAGCCGCTTGAAACGCCTGCAGGCGCTTTCTGATACGGTTCCCAGAAAAACCCTGGAAGAAGCTCAGGCAGCCGTTGCCAACGAAGAGTTGCGTGCACCTGTTAGTGGCACAATCGCCACCACGGGTATTGTTGCGGGCCAGGTGGTTGATGCTCGGCAGTTGGTTTTTGAAGTCGTCAATCCGGATGCGTTTCTGGTGGAAGCAACGGCTTATGAGCCATCAATCATCGATAAGATTGAATCCGCAAACATCGCAGTGAATGATCAGGTGATTCCATTGATCTTCCTCGGCGCCGCAAAAAGTCTCAGGGAGCAGGCATTACCCGTGACATTTGCAGCAGCAGATGCCGC
This sequence comes from Rhodocyclaceae bacterium, assembly GCA_023253415.1. Lineage (GTDB taxonomy): Bacteria > Pseudomonadota > Gammaproteobacteria > Burkholderiales > Rhodocyclaceae > Fluviibacter. The sequence continues at coordinate 10,004 of JALRGK010000166.1, read as the reverse complement.
GCTGTCGCAACTGGCCATTGGTCAGCCGGTCAGAGTTTATGTACAAATGCGGCAGAAACAGGAAGGCTATAAAGTGCCGGCCGGGGCATTAGTGAAGAATGCGGCTAATCAGACCATTGTCTGGGTCAAAGAGAATCCCATTCGATTCAAACCGCATCCTGTCGTTGAGATGCCGCTGGATGGTGCTTCTGTAGTGGTCAACGGCCTAGAGCCGGGTGATGTCGTGGTGTCAAAATCCGCATCCCTGATGAATCAGGTTCGCTGAGGGGCGCATGATGTTTAAACAGCTACTTGAATTTAGTCTTAAAAACAGGCTCCTGATTGTGATGTTTGGCTTGGCCATTAGCCTTTATGGCGTCATGACGATTGCTCGAACGCCGGTGGATGTGTTTCCGGATTTGAACAAACCTACCGTGACCATCATGACGGAATCCGGGGGTATGGCGGCCGAGGAAGTCGAGCTCCTCATTACCTTCCCGATAGAGGCCACCATGAACGGGCTGACCGGGGTGGAATCAGTTCGTTCCACCTCGACCGCCGGCCTATCGGTGATTTATGTCACTTTTGATTGGTCGGTAGATGTTTATCGAGCACGTCAACTGGTTGCTGAACGCTTAAGCGGCGTTGAAAGCGCGTTACCGCCGGGCGTGCAACCCAGAATGGGGCCGGTGAGCTCGATTATGGGCGAGATCATGCAGATCGCCATTCCGCTGGATGCCAGCAAAGTCGCCCCCATGGTCGTACGTGAGTATGCAGACTGGGTCTTGCGGCCAAGACTCATGGCAATCCCTGGGGTTGCCCAGGTCATACCGATTGGCGGCGAGGTACGTCAGTTCCAGGTATTACCCGACACCCGCCGGATGGCTGAACTTGCCGTAACACCCGAGCAGCTCAAACAGTCATTGGTCGGTTTCTCATCGAATACCTCAGGCGGCTTCCTGGATGTGAATGGTCGCGAATACCTGATTCGGCATATAGGTCGCACAACGCGGCTGGATGATCTGAACAATCTGGCTGTGGGGTTTCGATCCGGGCAGCCCGTGCTATTGAAGCAGATCGCCACAGTGCGCTTTGGTGCAGCGATACGGCGGGGTGATGCAGGTTTCAATGGCCAGCCCGCGGTAATTCTGGGCGTACAGAAGCAGCCGACTGCAGATACCGTTGCCCTGACACAAGCCATTGAACAAGCCATTTCGGAAGTCAGTCAGAGCCTGCCGGTGGGGATGGATAAACCGGTGGTCACATTCCGCCAGGCAAACTTTATCGAGTCATCAATCAACACGCTTAAATCGAAACTGATTGCCGCTTCGTTTTGTGTGGGGATCATTCTTTATGCGTTTCTCGGGAGCGTGCGACCCGCATTGATTGCCCTGACGTCCATTCCGTTATCCATTGTTCTCACGGGCATCGTCTTTGATGCGTTTGGTATGACGATCAACACCATGACACTGGGTGGTTTGGCGATTGCTATTGGGGGGCTGGTCGATGATGCCGTGGTTGATGTCGAAAACATCATTCGTCGTTTGGTCCTGCGTGCACAAATGCTGAAAGAGTCGCGACCATCGATTCTTGAGACAGTTAAGGCGGCATCTTTGGAGGTTCGGACAGGGATCATTTACGCCACAATGATTACCATCATTGTGTTTGTGCCTTTGTTTGCGTTGCCCGGGCTTGAAGGTCGTTTCTTCAAACCATTGGCGATTGCATTTATTGTCTCGACCCTGGGTTCGCTCCTGGTCTCAATGACCGTTACCCCGGTCTTGGCGTATTTCCTACTGCCAGCCATATCGGGTGAAAGTCACCACGAACCCTGGTTGGTAAAAACCTTGAAATCGGCTTATGAAGTCCGGCTGCGGCAGGTGATGGCTAAACCGCAACGGATTATCAAAACCGCACTGGTACTGGTGGTTGTTTCTCTGCTCACCGTACCGTTTTTTCCGCAGTCATTTCTCCCGCCCTTTAATGAAGGCACGTTTCTGGTCAGTGTACGGTTGAACCCCGGTACCACCCTGGTTGAATCTTCTCTGGTGGCATCGCAAGCCGAGCAGTTGGTCAAGGGCGTGCCTGAAGTCAAATATGTAGGCCGGCGCAGCGGCCGCGCAGAACTCGATGAACATGCCGAAGGTGTATATACCAGCGAGCTTGATGTCGGTCTGATTCCTGTTGACCAGTGGTCCCGTTCATCCGATGAGATTTTGGGTGATATTCGCCAACGTCTTGCCGTGCTCCCCATCGGGGTTTCAATTGGGCAACCGATTTCTCACCGCATCGACCACATGATGAGTGGGGCTCGTACACAGATCGCGATTAAGGTTTTTGGCGACAACCTCGACACCCTGCGTGCAGAGGCCGAAGTCCTCAAAGCAAAACTGGCCAATATCCCGGGAATCGCCGATCTCGAAATTGAGAAGCAGGTGCTTGCACCACAAATTCGAGTTCGAGTGGATTATGAGCGGGCATCGCAGTATGGTTTGTCCGCCTCAGGCATCAATACCATGCTTCAAGGGCTGGTTGAAGGGGAGCGTGTCACGGAAGTGATTGAAGGGGCAAAACGTTTTAATCTGGTCATTCGTTTGCCCGAATCCGATAGAACACTAGACAACCTAGGCAGGCTTCTGGTTGAAACGCCTAAAGGCTACGTGCCCTTGTCACAAATCGCCACGATTGAGGAATCCGATGGTCCTAATCAGATTGGGCGAGACGGTAGCAAACGTCGAATTCTGATTGCCGCAAACGCTTCCGGGCGCAGTTTGTCATCGGTGGTTAAAGACATACGGCAAGTCGTCGATGAGGCAAAGCTACCGGAAGGCTACTTTATCTCCATCGGCGGTCAGTTTAATGCCCAGGAAGAGGCCGGTAAGCTGATTGCCGTCTTGTCACTAGGGGCGCTGGCCATGATCTTTGCGTTGCTCTACAGCAAATACCAATCCGTTCGTCTCTCGGCATTGATTATGGCGAATATTCCCTTGGCAATGGTAGGCGGTATTGCAGCGTTGTGGCTGTTCGGCCAACCGCTGTCAATCGCATCGATGGTGGGCTTTGTAGCGCTGGCAGGTATTTCGATTCGAAATGGCATTCTCAAAGTCAGCCATTACCTGAACCTGATGTTGACAGAGGGCGAATCGTTTACCGAAAAGATGGTCGTTCGTGGATCGATGGAGCGTCTGTCACCCGTCATGATGACCGCATTAGTCACGGCATTCGCTTTGTTACCCTTACTCTTCGAAGCCAGTCAGCCTGGCACGGAAATCCTGCACCCGGTAGCCGTGGTTATTTTCTTTGGATTGATTAGCTCAACACTACTAGATACCTTTTTAACACCAATCTTGTTCTTGCGTTATGGTGAAGGCGATGCGAATCGGATTTTAAGTTTGAATACGAGGTCTGTGGAAACTTACTAACCTAGTTGCTAGGCTGACCAAATTGAAATTTACACAAAATATGGCGCTTCGTAGAGTGGTTAGGCTTCATGGCTTATTCTAACGACCAAGGCTGTCCGCTTCGGGTCGGAAGCACGCACTCGACTGATGAAGAATCTGCCGTTCGGTTTACTTCAACGCTGAACGGCAGGTATGCGTCCGATTGCTGACCTTCCGTTACGTAACATTAACGTCGGCTTCGGCCGATTATCTGCCTTGCCTGCTATGAGTTCAGCGCCGAAGAGTTTTCTGGTGGTTGCCGATCCAATTCTGTACGACCTCTTTCGGTAGATATTTCAAATGCTCTGGAAGGATTTCGTACTGTGGCAGGTGTTCTTTAATAGCTTCGAAAACGACTTCTGCTTGGTGGAGATCCCGTTGTTTTTTGAGTGGATCCCGATCTACCTGGGCTGATAACCATGCTTTGTGAATCAAGAATGCTCTTGGGTCCGGAACTTTCAAACGCACCGGTAAGCCATTGGCGGCTATGGCGACTTCTGACACCGCTGGCGCATTGGATAGCCATTGAAGATTAGGCACCTCTGCTGCCGTCAGGTCTATGGGTGCAAAACGGACGGGTTCTGTGTCGCGCATATCCCGCTTCGGGATGATGAGATCGACCATGAAGCCGTCATCGTTGACGGCCTGGTAGCCGTTCTCCACCATTGGCTCAAATGATTTGTCGGCTCGACGAAGTATGCCGAGCAAGCCATCTCCATCAAGTCGAGATGAAACGACGGTCAGGCTTTTGCGAGGGTCATACAGTAGATCAATATCGCCAGAAGCAAGAAGCTCCTGCATGAAATGAACGCCAGCTATGGCTTCGTACGCATAAAGTGCATGCGTTCCAACCACCCGGAAATCATCTCTCGCTAGTGATAGATCCAGTTCCAGCAGTATTTTGGCTGGAAGAGCTGGGACGCGACCGAGGCGAAGCGCCTTGTTCAGTTTTGCCTGGTCATTAAGGCGGGCAGTCGTTGCTTTTAACCTTGCTTCGGCCCGGGCCTTGCCCTCATTGAATTTCTCGTAGAGCGCTTCAGTTTCAGGTGAGCGTACGCCTAATGATTTCCCGTTGCCCTTAGCATCGGTCAATCGCACCAGATATTCACCATTCCCGCTTTTAAGCCATTTCATCCCATACCGGTGCGATCGCACTTGCATGGCTGCAGCCTGCCAAGCTTCATAAAGCTGGATAGAATCGACCATGAATAGGCGCTGCTGGTCAGAAAGAGGCTTCATAGCATTTTCCTGTAAAAACCGGTTTTTCTGATATTACAGGAAAACGTTTCAAGTGTAGAAAATCCCCCGAGCTAAACGCTATTGACCTAAGCTCCCCAGCAATGCTTTGCCTTTTCTCAATGTTTCAGGATCCATGGGCATATCGGTTGCATTTGGTTGTTCACGGCGGCTTGATTTCCGCATACGTTGAGCGGCTACCGTCGGGCCATGGCCTACGGTGAAGGTTCCTCGAGAGATGGCCGTCATGATTCCTCGGGCAAAAGGCACCAGATTGGTCTTGATCACGCCTGCCTGACGGGCACCTTCGATCTCATCCAAGGCCGCCTGCTGCATTTCAGCAGGGCACTCGGAAAGAAGCTGACGAATAGCGATGCTCTCGTTTTGCGTGCATTTTGGAAAAATCAGATTCTCACCACAACCACCCGAATCGATAGCACCGCTATTGCCCGTGGTTGTAGTAGTTTCTGTGTTGTAGTCTCTGTAGAGGGGAGGTGGGTTTTCTGGATTCACTGTAAGGGAAGAATCCGAATTCCCTGTAAAGCCGGAATCCGGCTTTACTGTAAATCCACATTCCGGCTTTACAGTAAATTCCGCGTCACGATGCGGGTTTGCGGTTGAAGAAACGCTCTTTTTTTCTAGCCTTTGGGCTGGTTTAGACAGCAATTCATCCAGGGCTGCATCGACTAAATCGTGATTTCTGAAGTAGTAGGTCAAGTTACTGCGACGGTCCACATAGCTGCAATAGAACAGCCCCTGGAACTTATCCACAGCCTGGTCGAAATCAGATTTCGACTTGTAACGGATACCAATCTTGTCGAAAGCTGTCCGAAACTCATGTCTGGACATTCCCAGTTCCTCAGTCCAGCTATCTCCGTTTTTGTAGGCTGGGTGATCAGAAGGCTCCAGGAATTTATAGAATCCTTCAGGGTAACCTTCGAACCAGTAGTCGAGCTGTTGCATAACCAGACATCCCAGAACACCGCCAGCGATTGTATGCAGCTCTTTGACGTAAGGGATTGTATTTCGGGTAAGGTGGAGTATTCGGTTTTTCATGCCGCCACCTCAGCATAAGCCCCCTGAAAGGCTGTCTCACTGCTCAATAGTGAAACTAGACATATCAAGGGGTTACAGATGGGATGTTGCTCAAATCGTGAGACGGGGTATGCCTTGTAACCTATTGACGAATAAGGGAAAAATTGGATCTCCCCGACCTGTCTACGAACCAAGGGGTAGGGAGTTCGAATCTCTCCGAGCGCGCCAGTTTATAAGGCCTTCAGCGATGGGGGCCTTTCTTATTTGTCTCACAGACGTAATTCGTCTCACAGAATATGAGACATCTCAAAAAGACCAGCCGTTCGGAAGTCAATACCAGTCTAGGGTTGTAGCAAGTAGCCCTTTTAACATCCCTGGTTTTTTTGACTTAATTCTGTGAGACGGGCTCAAAGATAAAAATTAGCCTTTTACCTGCCCTCGGAGTAAATCCAAAATGGTTGAGTCGAATATTGGTAGTAGTTTTGATTCGTTCTTAAAGGAGGAGTCCGTCCTCGAAGGGGCAACAGAGGTGGCTATTGAACGTGTAGTCGATTGGCTAGGTACTGAGGCATTAGAAGATTCTGGGTTGGACGGTTGAATTAGACGATCAAATGCGTCTAGCGCTCTAATGCCGAGCAATCAAATTTTGCGATTAATGTGCGGCCAGTCTTTACATGCACGTTTAAGGTGCTGAGTGCTTCTCGTTGATTGATGCGACCGCTTAATCATCGTGGAAAATGACCTGGACCGACAATATGATGCGCAGAGCATCATCGAGAGCTATTAGTGGCACCATAGCCGCATATAATTTGGCAGATGGCAGCAACGTGTTCTTGATTTGCCTGCCTACTACTGGAGATAGCCGTGCCCCACATGACAATAGAGTTTAGTGATAACTTGGGGTGTGCAGACCCAGCCACGCTGCTTGCAGCAGTCAATAATGCAGCGTTGAAAAGCGGTTTGTTCGAGGAAGCTGATATTAAGAGCCGTGCCTACGCCGCTTCGCATTTTCTTATCGGAGTAGAGGATAGTTTGCGGGCGTTTATCCATGTCCGTATCAGCCTGCTATCGGGGCGTTTGGCCGAGGAACGGCGGAATTTGTCCGAATTGGTGCTTAGTGCGCTCGATGATGCGGTCGGGACGCAATCTGGCACGGAATTGCAACTGAATGTTGAAACACTTGAAATTGACCGACAGAGTTACACCAAGGTAGTGCGTCGTGGCTGAGCCCTCGGTTTTCCTAGTAGAGGATGGACAGCTGACCCAGAGGCTCCAATGCGTCTAGTGGTCTAAAGTCGGATTCAGCCCTTGGTTGTTATGTTTCTGAAGAGTCTTTCCCGATCATCAAAGCGACTTTGTTGCTTGGAATTGCACCCAGAAGCGCGCCGATTGAAACGATTGCAATCCCGAGAATGGTGATTAGCGTCAGATCCTCACCAAGTATGAAATATCCACCCACAGCTGAAAATGCCGGAACCAGGGCAAGCATCATGGATGCTTCGCATGCGCCAATCTTGTGGGTGGCGTAGCTGAACATACCCGCAGCCAGTAGTGCGGCGATGATCCCCTGATAGACGCATTGAAGGACGATATCGCCCCAAGCTGCATCGACAATCCCTTTGGGCAAGAATAGGTAGTAAATCGGGAGGTACACCAGTGACGCGAATGTGGCGATGCCAAAAATTCCGTGATGGGGGCGTATCTGCCAACGACGGATCAATAGCCCAAAAATAGCCCATGAAAGGGCTGCGCCGAAGAACAAGAAGTCGCCAATCCACTGATCTCCGTCGTGATTGGAAAGGAGACTGTTGGAACCGATCATCACCAGGCCGCAGGTTGAAAGCGCCAGCGCAAAAACAACGTGCCGTGATAGTTTGAACCCCGTCATGATGGCGGTCAGAACGACAGCCCAGAAGGGAATCCCGCCATTAACGAAGATACCGGCGTGGGCGCTGGGTGCGAAGGCGAATCCGGAATAGACCAATAGGCCGTAACCCAAGCCACCGAACACTGCGAGCACCATGTATTTAGGCCATTCGCGTACTGGTACCAGATAAAAGAAAAACGGCATGGTCAATGCCGCTGCCACACCATAACGCATCGCCGCTAGATCGAACGGCGTAAATACGCCTTTGCTGCCAAACCGGGAAACGATGTTGAAGCCTGACCAACAGGTCACCGTTATGAGTGCGGCCAATAGGCCTTTGGTTTGGTTCGAGGAAACGTCTAAGCGCCCGATTTTCATGATGATTCAGATTGCAACAAGGGCCAAGAATTACTTTAGTTTACGGTGTATCGTTCCAGCCAATGAGCATAGGGTGCTGGCAACACCCACGAAGGTTGCTCTTTGCCTAGAGCTTTAGCCGCTTGATAAGTCCAGTGCGGGTTAGCCAGATGTGCGCGCCCGATCATGACAAGGTCCATCTGGTTTTTGGAAATTACACGATTGGCTGTTTCCGGCACGTCAATACCCCAGGCTGATGCTACCGGTAGCCCGCTGGCGTTGCGTACTTGTTCGGCGAATGGAGCCAGGAAAGCGGGAGCCCAGGGGATGTTGGAATCAGGTGTCGAGAATCCGATGCTTACACTGAGCATATCTAGCCCCGCCTTGCGGAAGTCGATGGCCAGTTGGATAGATTCAGCCAGAGTTTCTTCATCACGGCCATCGAATTCGATCACGCCGAAGCGAGCCGTTAGTGGTAGATGCTCTGGCCATACCTCGCGAACAGCAGCGAGCGTTTCCAAAAGAAATCGACTTCTTCCCGTATAGTCGCCGCCGTATTCGTCGGTTCGTTGATTTGCATGCACTGAGAAGAAGCTTTGCCCCAGATAGCCGTGAGCAAAGTGCAACTCTAGCCACTCGAAACCCGCATCTCGCGCCCGACGTGCTGCTGCCACGAAGTCGTTACGCACGCGGACAATATCGTCTAGCGTCATCGCGTTGGGGACCTTCGGCAGATTGGCACCGAAGGCCACGGCTGATGGTGAAAGCGTGGCCCAGCCGCGTGGATCCCCCTCCGCCATGTGGTCGTCGCCTTCCCAGGGCCGATTCGCACTAGCCTTGCGTCCAGCGTGACCGATTTGAATGCCTGGAACTGCGCCGCCTGCCTTGATAGCGCTGGCAATTTTTGCCAGACCGGCAGCTTGGACGTCGTTCCATAAGCCCAGGCATCCCGGCGTAATACGGCCTTCTGGTGCAACGGCTGTCGCTTCGACGACAACCAGTCCTGCACCGCCACGACCTAAGCTCGCATAGTGCGCTCCGTGCCAGTCATTTACCAGTCCATCATGAGCAATGTACTGACACATGGGAGCCACGGCAATCCGATTGCGTAGTGTCACGTCCTTGAGGTTGAAACTAGAGAACAGGGAAGACATGCTGATGATTTCCTGAAATTGTTGAGATCGTTCGACCGGAATAGCCGCAGATTTAACTTACGGCAAGAAAAAGACCGTCTTTTCCTTCGCAGTTAAGCGCGCTGAGTCTTGCGAGCTAATCACCAGTTTGATGGGATTTGCTCCCGATGGTGCAGCGTCAGCCGGCGCAGAAATGGTTACCGTTGCTGGCTGGATCGAACCTGCGGCAACGTTGAATTCCGAGGTGCCCAGGATTGTCATGCCGGGTAAACCTTGCGGTTGGATGCTGTAGTGATGAACTTGATCATCCAGATTCATGAGTTTGAGGGTGTAAACGTTTTCGATACGACCGTCGGCTGTTTCACGATAGAGCGGGCCGCGATCCCGAATCACATTCACGAGTAACAACTCCCGATTCGATAACGTCCAAACGGCCAGTCCAGTGAAGATGACCAGAAGACAACCGTAGGCGGCCAGGCGGAACCGATTCTGTTTTTTCGGGGTTTGTACCAACTGGTTTTCTGACATAAAGCGAATCAGACCGAGTGGCTTGTCAATCTTCTTCATCACATCGTTACACGCATCAATGCACAGGCCGCAGTTGATGCATTGATACTGGGAACCGTTGCGGATATCAATACCCGTCGGGCATACCTGTACACAGATGCCGCAATCAATGCAGTCACCAGCGCCTGAAGCATTGCGTTTGTTGCTTCTGGGTTCGCCGCGGTTTGTGTCGTAAGCCACGGTCTTAGTGTTGGCATCCACCATGACACCCTGGAACCGGGAATAGGGGCACATGTGTTGACATACGGCTTCACGCGCATAGCCAGCCTGTAGGTACATGAAGGTTGCGTAAAAGATCACCCAGAAGCCTTCCCATGGCCCAAGGTCCCAGCTGGGAATGGCGGCGAGTAATTCGCGAATAGGCGTGAAATAGCCCACAAAAGTGATGCC
>JALRGK010000096.1 GCA_023253415.1 Rhodocyclaceae bacterium | reverse complement strand
TCTTCCTTCGGCTGTAAGCGCTGGGGATCGTCCTGGACGATCCCCAACCCAACCCCGCCTGACATCCGTCTCGCGGGGTTTTGCTTTGGGTCGGCCATTTATGGTGATAATGGCAACATGAACGTATCTGACTTTCAATATCCCTTTAATCAGTCGATTGATCGCCTGACACCGCCAACCCATGATTCTCTCAAATGGGGCAAGTATTCCGGGCAGGATGTGCTGCCAATGTGGGTGGCGGATATGGATTTTGCTGCGCCCCCCGAGGTTTTGTCTGCACTGCGCCAGCGGATCGATCATGGTGTCCTGGGTTATCCCCGGGTCACGACGGACGTTGTCGATGCGGTGTTGTTACATCTGTCGCGAGATCTGGGGTGGGTTGTCGATCCGGATTGGCTGGTGTGGTTGCCGGGTTTGGTCACCGGGCTCAATGTGGCCTGCCGTGCGGTCGGCGAGTCGGGTGATAGCGTGCTCACAGCGGTGCCTATCTATCCACCATTTATGTCAGCGCCACGCTTATCTGAACGTCGTTTGCAGACGTTCGAATTACGGCAAAATTCCGGGCATCTCTCGTGGGATTGGGATATGGATGCGATGCTGGCAGCATCGGATGCGTCAACACGCCTGTTGATGTTGTGTAATCCCCATAATCCGGTAGGTCGCGTCTGGCGACCTGACGAATTACAGGCTATCGCCGAGCAGGCGGAAAAGCAGGATTGGGTGATCTGTTCAGATGATATCCACTGCGAATTGGTGCTTGCGAAAGGTGTGCGTTATACGCCGCTGGCGACGCTGTCACCGGAAATTGCACGCCGCACGATCACGCTGTTTGCGCCTTCGAAAACCTACAATATTCCGGGTCTCGGGGCTTCATTTGCCGTGATTCCCGATGCAGGATTGCGTCGGCGATTTGAACGGGTGATGGCCGGTATTGTGCCGCATATCAATGTGCTGGGTTATACCGCGATGACTGCGGCCTATACCTACGGTGCCCCCTGGCGGAATGCGGTGCAGGCTTATTTGAGAGAGAACCGCGACCTGCTGGTTTCGGCGATCAATGGGCTACCGGGTTTACGTGTTTATGAGCCCGAAGCGACTTACCTGGCCTGGATCAATGCCAGTGAGATTCAACGGCCTGAAGGCATGAGCGCAGCCCGGCTTTTTGAGCAGGCGGGTGTCGGTCTTTCTCCGGGTGAAGATTTTCTGCCCGGGGGCACCGATTTTGTCCGGCTTAACTTTGGCTGTACAAGAGCGACGCTGGAAAATGCGATCGATCGCATGGCAGCGATCTGCCGTTAGTGCCTATTGGTCGAGGTTGCTCACCGGGGCCGGTTATCAATGAGCAGCTCGCGCAGGAACAGATGTTTTGCGACATCGCCGCGCAGCATGGCCTTGATCTCCTCATCGCTCTGGCGACCTTTAAGTTCGAGTCGTTCACCGAGGATGCGACAGTCAGTACAGAGGGGCTGATCTAAAGGCTGCTGAATGATCAGTAAGGGATAGTGTTGACGCAGCACGGCGAGCGACACCCCGGTATCGCTGCGATAACCCCGAATGTCAGCACCCGGAAACAGGAATCGGTACTGCTCGTAAGCCGCATTAAAGTTGTAGGGTACCCAGATGGTTTGTCCAGCCATCTCCCATTGCACGGCAGACTTATAGCGACCCAATGGTCCGTCAAAGACCGATAGAAAAGCGGTGAGCGTCAGATAGGCGGCAAATACCGCCGGCAGGCTCACCCAGGGCAGTAATCGCGGCAGTAATAGGGAGAGTACGAGAACCGCCAGCGTGATGACGAGCAAGACACCTTCCGTACCCGAATACAGGAGGTGGCCGACATCATGTTGCAATAACCAGCCCAGGTAGCCGATAGCGGCAATCGCCAGGGTGCAGATGAGCGTCGTGGCAAAAAGTAGCCAGCGATTCAGCCGGAACCAGACCAGGGCCATAAGGACAGCGAGTGCGGGCATGGCTTCAAGCAGATAACGGCTGGAACGCTGGCTCGGGAAACAGAACACGACAAAGAGAATCAGTACCCACCACCACAGGAAGCGTTCTTCCTGGCTCATGTCGTTGTTACGGATCAGGCGCCAGATTGCCAGCCCCATGGTGCCAAATACCAGAATCGCCAGCAAACCGGCATTTAGGCCGTAGCCTGGGATAAGCGTCCAGATACTGCCATCGCCCCAGAACATTTTCGAGAGGTAACTGGGGCCGTGCGGATCAAACTTGCCGGCGTTTTCACCGATGACAAACTCCTGCCACACCGATTGCGGATCCGGATCGAAAGCAAACCAGAGTGCAAAAATACCCAGTGATAGACATGCCACTAACAGGAGTTTGGCGAGATCCTTCCGGAAAAACTCGCCCAGTCGGTAATGTCGGAAACGCAGATACCAGAATGCCAGACCAACACCAATCGGCAGGAGTAAGGCAAAGGATTTGTAGAGCAGCCCTATGCCAATACTGACGGCCATGAAGAGAGGCATGGCCCAGCGTGAGTCGAAGCTCTTCTTACCGCCCATAAGCAGCGTAAAGAAGGGCATGAACAGCCAGAAAACTTCTCCCGCATTGGTCAGATAGGGGCGACCAAAACGGTAGGTGCTGAAAAACGCTAGCCAGATCAGCGCCGCCAGAATGCCGGTAAGTACATGGCGCTGACTGGCTTTCCATCCGAGCAGACCGACGAGTAAGGCCGTTGCCAGCGTATAGAGCACATTGGGATAGCGCAGATGCCAGAGTGTCCAATCATGACCCCATCCCGTGCTTAATATACCTTGCCAGAACAACATGGGTGGTTTGGTGTTGCGCATGTTGTCGAGTGTCGATTGAAGCGGCAGCCAGTGCCCGCTGTCGGCGGTTAGGCGGGCAATGTGTGCGTAGGGGAATTCATCCCCGTTTTTGGGAATCTGCAGACTGTCGAGCCCGAAGAAATAGGTGAAGGTCGCTATGCACAGTAGAGCGATGCCCCAGATGAGTGTCCATGCTGAAGATGTCGGTACACCCGAGCCCCTGGTGTTGCCCTTGCGTTCGAGGCTATCCAGACGTTTGGGACTCATTCGCGATCATTGGCCTGGCGGGCGGCACGATTTATCTTGAAGCGGCCAAACGTCCAGAAATCATTGGCGACGAAATTGAAGACACTGGCAATGACGACGGCGAATAGATTGGCCAGTAGATAATGTAGGAAAAGCGCAAATAGGTTCGTGAGTCCGAACTGAACAGCGATGCCTACCCAGCAAGCAACGGCATATTGTCCGAACTGGACGATGATTGGCACCGTGCGGTGTTCTTTGCGGTCATGCCAGGTCCAGCGTCGGTTCCAGAAGAAATTGCTCATGGTCGCGACAAATATGGCCAGAGCCAGTGACAAATTGAGGCGCAGGGTTTGCTGCGAGACCTCGTTGAAGAGCATTTCCTGGCCTATGTAGAGGACGGCCAGATTGACCACAACACCCGAGGCGCCAACGATACCAAATTTGATGAAGCGCGGACGAAAGAACGCGCCGATGACGGGCAGGTTCTGCAGGGTCTGGATCAGTTGCTGCATGAAACGATGCGTTAGTGCGCTTCAAGCGTAAAGGCCACGGCTTGGGCGGTCGGCGGTAAACCGAGTAACTCATGCGCTTTGGCCAGAACCTGATCGGGAGAGATCTGCTTCAGGCATTGGTTATCCCCATCGCAGGGTGACATGCGGTGGTTGTAGGCTGTCAGGCAGGGTGAACAGGCCAGTGGCTGGTGAAAGAAGTAGGCATTCCTGGCCCATGACCGATAGAGCTTCGGGGTTTCCGGGCCGAACAGAATAATCGTCGGGATCGGCGTCATGGCAGCAAACTGGCCGGGGCCGCCATCATTGGTGATCAGCAACGATGCCCGGTGGAAGAGAGCAAGGAGGTGACGCACCGAGCGGGTGTAACCGGTCAGATCAACACACATGGGGTGACGGCAGTGGTTGAGAACTGCCTGGCCAAATGCCTTGTCGCCCTTGAGACCGATCACGCCTACGGCATAGCCCTGCTGCAGAAAATGATCTGCGACGCGGTAATAGTTTTCCAGCGGCCAGGCCCGAATCGGCAGAATGCCGCCACTCGGATAGATGAGTACAAGGGGTTTGCCGGCCACAGTTGGGAAATCAGTTTCGAGCTTGGCTGCTTCGGCGGCAACTTCACCTTCGTTGAATACAAGCGTAGGTGGGATGATTTCGGTGTCATCCGGCAGTGATTTACCAGCCGGGTGATCGCTGCTGTCTATGGCATCGACCATGGTCAGCAGCTGATGACTCAAATGCCGGTAGGGGTTGTACATGACCGGATTCGTCAGATAACCACCCCGGTACAGTCCTTCCTGTGTATGTGGCGTAAAGCCCACGAGAACCGGCGCGCCACTCATGTAGGCGATCAGACTGCTGACCCGGGCAAAAAGCTCGCAGTCGATGACCACATCAAAGCGTAGGGCACGCATTTTCTGTAGGGCTTCCCAGAGGTCGCTGGCAAACGCCTTGAGGTTGCTATCGTTGAGCGTGATGACGTTCTGCTTGGGTACGACCTGAAGAAGATCCAGCACTTCCCGGTTCTTGGCAAAGAGCATGACGTGGAGTTCGGCTCCCGGATAGCGTGCCTTGATTTTCCGGAACATGGGTTCTGCGAGCACCAGGCTACCCATTTCGGACAGCAGAACCACGAGGACACGCTTGGGCGTTGCGGCGCGTTGGCGGCGCAGCCCGAGTTTACGGATACACCAATCCCAAGCGGTAAACAGAGCGCACAAGGGCACGCCTGCGTATTTATCAACAGCGCGTTGGAATCGGATATCCATGTAAAAGTTTAATTAGAACGCCAAAGCCTGAATGATACCCGCCCTTGGGATAAAATACCGCCATGACAAAGATTCTGACCGCGATTCAGACCGTTCCCTTACGGCGCAGCCATGCTTAACCGCTGGTTTCCGACGCTGGTCTATACCGTGGGTTTGGTAGGGGCCGTGTTTACAGCAACCCTGCCTGAACGACCGGTCTTCAGTGAACCGGATCAGGCGAGTGCCGCCCTGGCAGCCAAGCAGGCGGCGGCACTGCCGGCGAGTTTTACCTGGTCGGATCTGCCCAGGCCGACCCCTTCTGCACATGCGGCGACTGTGGCCGAAGTGCTGCCCGGTACCCGTTTGCCTGTTGCGCGTCATGAGGCTGAAGTGAAACCGGTGACCCTGGTGGCAGCCTGGTTTGGTGGCACCCGTGAAGGGGCTGCGGACGTGTCGTTGTATCAATCCGAATGGCGGGCGGGTTTTGACTGGATGCCGGCGACGGAAATGATGACACGCACGCAGGCTGAAGGGCAGCTTGGGCGCAACATCCGGAAACTGGGTAATCCACTATTGGTCTCTGAGCCTGGGCGGCTCCATTTGTTTTTTGTTAGTGTTTCCTACGGTGGCTGGGCCGGTAGTGCGATCAACCGGGCCGATTCGGAGGATGGTGGCAAGGTCTGGTCGCCGGCACAGCGCATTGTGACGAGCCCGTTCTTTAATCTGAGTACGCTGGTGCGTAATCAGGGTGTCTGGTTGACGGATGGGAGCCTCGGTCTGCCGATCTATCACGAATTCATCACCAAGCACGGTGAGTGGTTGCGTCTAGATCCGACAGGGCGTGTGCTGGCCAAAGAGCGCATGGCGATGCCGCGGGCCACACTGCAACCGGCTGTTGTGGCTCTGGATGGTCAGCATGCGGTTGCCGCGTTGCGAGATGCCGGCCCTGGCGAGAATCAAGTGCAGTGGAGTGAAACCCGTGATGCGGGTCGAACCTGGCAAGCAGGATCAGCACGGGCGATTCCGAATCCAAACTCGGCCGTGGCGATGATCGGCTTGAAAGATGGTTCGTTGTTGATGGCATGCAACCCGATTGGCGGCAATCGGAACAAACTGGCGTTGTTGCGCTCTAGGGATCAGGGCAGTACCTGGACGCTCGTGCGCATGATTGAGGAGAGCCCGAATGACCGTGATGAGTTTTCGTACCCCTCGCTAATTCAGGACCGTACCGGTACGGTACATCTGGTGTATACCTGGATGCGTCAGGGGATTCGTCATGCCCGTTTCACTCAAGCCTGGCTGAATCAGCCTGGCCCGGCCACTAGCCCGGTCATTGCCCAATGATGTCTAACCATCTATTCTTCCGTCTACTGCGCTTGCCCTACCTGCGTACCCGGTTTTGGGTCTGTGCGGCATTTACGCTCAGTTTTTTACCGATCGGTGACCAGATACTCTGGCGCTACGTTTACGGGTTCATTAATGATCTGAGTCCGGGCACCTGGGTGTTGTTTTTTGTCTGGCTGGGTGCGCCTGAACTCTTTCATTTCTGGGTCAGGACCGAGTTGCCCTTCAAACGGCGCTTGACCCTCTGTGCGGCCATGGTGTTTTTTTATGTGCTGGCGCTGGGGTCGGGTCCTTTCGATCCTTATGCCTATGGCTATCAACCCTGGGGTATTCTGGCGCTACTCACTGCCTGGGTTGCCTGGCGGGGGCGTCATGCACCGGGCCTGACGCTTTTGCTCGGGCTAAACCTCAGCGTTTTTGCGCTGCACGGTTTGGCGTCAGACAACCTCTGGGATTATCTCTTTGATCCTGTGCTCATGATTGCGCTGGGCATTAGCGTCCTGCGCAGTGTCATGTCCCGTCGTAAAATCCGTCTTCAATCCGATAATTAGGTCGTTTTATGTTTGATCTTGTAAATAAGCACCGTAAGTTTGTCCAGATTCTGCTGGCCATGATTACGCTACCTTTTGCTTTCTGGGGTATCGATTCCTATTTCAAGGATGCCGCATCGACGGATGAGGTTGCCCGTGTCGGCAGTAGCAAGATCACCATGCAGCAGCTGGATGTAGCCATGCGTGAACGGGCAGAGCAGATTCGTAGCCGTCAAGGCGGGAGCGTTGATGCGAAACTTTTTGAGTCACCGCAGTTCCGCCAGAGTGTGCTGAACGAGCTGATAGAACAGCGCTTGCTGATTGTGGAATCGGAACGCCTGGGCTTGGTGGCTAATGACGTAGTCTTACGTGATCTGATTGCCCAGATTCCAGCGTTTCAGGAAAACGGCAAATTTTCCCCGACCAAATACGAACAGGTGTTGCGCGCTCAAGGGCTGAACCCCACCACCTTCGAGCAGAATCTCCGTCGCGATCTGACGCAACAGATGCTGATCAGTGGTGTCGCCGCAACTACACAGATGTCGCGCACCCAATTGAACCAGATCATCTCGGCAGAAACCCAGGAGCGCGAAGTGGCTGTTGCCATGATTCCAGCCGCCGATTTTACAAAGTCGGTTTCGGTCAGTGATGAGGCGGTACGCCAATTCTACGAGTCCAACAGTAGGCAATTCCAGACGCCTGAACGCGTCAAGGTGGCCTATGTGGTACTTAATGATCCGAAAGTGGTCGCCAAGGAATCTGAAAACTTCAGCAATATGGTTTACGAGCAGGCCGATAGCTACAAGGACGTTGCTAAGGCGCTTAATCTGAAGGTGGAAGAAAGTGGCTGGATCAGCGCTAATGGTCAGGGCGCACAAGGTGTGCTGGCCAACCCCAAGGTGCTGCAGGCGATTTTTGACCCTGCCAGCCTGAAGGATCGTCGCAATAGTGCGGCGATCGAAGTGACACCGAATGTGCTGATCTCGGTACGAGTGTCTGAATACGAGCCTGTCGGTATGCGGCCTTTTGATAGCGTGTCTGGTGATATCCGCACATTCCTGATACGTAAAGCGGCTCTGGAAAAGGCAACGGCAGAGGGTGAAGGCAAACTGGCTGATCTGAAAGCCGGAAAAACGGTTGCCGATCTGAAGTGGTCTGCCACTCGCAGCGTGAGCCGTCTCCAACCGGGTGGTTTCGCACCCGATGCGGTACAACTGATTGGTGCGGTTGATGCCGCGGCGCTACCGGGGTATGCCGGTAGCCCATCGGGTGCCGAAGGTTATGCCCTGTATAAAGTGTCGGGCATTAAAGCCGGGGTGGCACTCAATGATGAAAAGCGTGCCCAGATCGGTGCGGCCTACCAGCGCTTTTTGCAGCAGGCCGATGTGGTGAGCCTGATGGTAGCCTTGCGTGATCGCCATCCGGTCAAGATTGCCAAGCGACCAGAAGCCGATAAGTAATGGCGATCATGCGCTAAAAATGAAAAGGCCAGGTTTGAAACCTGGCCTTTTTACTGGGCGCTGAGCCGTCTTAAA
>JALRGK010000094.1 GCA_023253415.1 Rhodocyclaceae bacterium | reverse complement strand
CCCTTTTCGATGAGTAGGATGGCCATGCGTTTGCCGACGTTGTCACGTGTGATATCGCGGAAGATACGCGAGCCGGCGGAATCAAGCGTCAGGTGGACAGCAGGTTCCTGCGTCTGGCTGTCGAAACCGGGTTGGGCGTCATTCAGGCGCTCACCGGTGAGCACGACCACTTTCTTGACGAGAATCGGGCTGCCACCACGCTCGGTATACAGCTCGGCGGTGGCGGGGACATTACCATTGAGCGACGACTCCAGAGCACCCGGTGTGTCGTCTACCATGCGGATTTCCAGCGTGGCGGTACGGCCGAGAATATCTTTGGCTTTTGCCGTATCCTGTACGCCCGGCAGCTGGACTACGATGCGGTCCGGACCGGATTGTTGGATGATTGGCTCGGCAACGCCCAGTTCGTTAATCCGGTTGTGCAGCGTGGTGATGTTCTGTTTGACGGCAAATTCCTGAATGCGCTTGATGGCTTCGGGTTTGAAGGCACCAACAAGCGCCGGGTCACCGGAAACGGTTTGCTCGGTGAAGATCAGATCGGGTTGGCTGTCGAGCAGTACGCCGCGCGCCTGGCTGCGGTAATCGGTTTCGCGGAAGCGGATGACGACTCGCTGGTCTTCGCGGCTAATACCTGCGTGGCGGATGTTTTTATCACGCAGGAGTGTGCGGATGTCGGCCGAGGTGGCGTCGATCCGTTTGGTCAAAGCACCTTGCAGATCAACCTGTAGCAGGAAGTGCACACCGCCGCGTAGGTCGAGGCCCAGATACATCGGCAGGGCATGAATCGAGGTCAGCCACTTGGGGGATGCCGACAGCAGGTTGAGTGCAACCACGTACTGGGCATCATCCGCCTTCGGGTTGAAGGCGTGTTCGAGCACGTCACGCGCCTTCAGCTGGGTATCGGTGTCCGGCAGGCGAACCTTGACGCCATTGGTATCGAGAAAAGCTCCCTGGCTGGAGATGCCGTTCTTGTCGAGTACGGCGGTTACCTGTTGCAACAGCTTGTCGTCCGACTTGATGGTGGCGCGGATCGGCGATACCTGAACCGCCGGTGTTTCACCAAAAAAGTTAGGTAGCGTGTAGAGCACCCCGATGATCAGAGCGACAACGACAACGATGTATTTCCAGAGGGGGTAGCGATTCATGACAGGTCACAGAAAAGTCAAACGGGGGCCTAGGCCCCCGGGTCGAACATGCACGATGATGTGCAATCCGGTGATTACAGCGAGCCCAGAGTGCCCTTCGGCAGAACGATGCCGATGGCCGGGCGCTGTACGGTGATCTCGACCGGGCCGCCATTGTTGGTGCCGACTTCGATCTTGACATAATTGTCACCCATGGCCGTCACCTTGCCCGTCATACCACCCTGGGTTACAACTTCGTCTCCCTTTTGCAGGCCGGCGATCAGGGCTTTATGCTCTTTGGCCTTTTTCATCTGCGGGCGAATCATCAGGAAGTACAGGATCGCAAACATGGCGATCAGGGGCAGGAACTGGCTCAGGGCGTCTTGAGTGCTTGTGGCGCCTGCGGCTTGGGCGAATGCGGGGCTGATCACGTGGGTGTCTCCGGCAAATAGTTAACTAAAGCGTTGATTCTAGCACTTTTTAGTGCCTGAATCGGGCTTGTGAACAGCAGCCTCGGCTATACGCCGCGTTTACGGTCGGCCCGCAATGCGCTGACTTTGTGGGCAAATTGGCTGCTCTCGATGGCGCTTCGCATCTCAGCCATCAAGGTTTGGTAGTAATGCAGATTGTGAATGGTGTTCAGGATGCTAGACAGAATTTCACCCGCGCGGAACAGGTGGTGGAGGTAAGCGCGACTGAAGTGCCGGCAGGTATAGCAGCTGCAGGTGGCATCGAGCGGCGCTTGATCCGTTTTAAAGCGGGCATTTTTGATCTTGACGTCGCCATAGCGCGTGAACAGGTGGCCGTTGCGGGCGTTGCGCGTCGGCATCACACAGTCGAACATATCAATGCCCTGTTCGACAGAATCCATCAGGTCTTCCGGTGTGCCCACGCCCATGAGGTAGCGCGGCTTGTCAGTCGGTAGCTGCGGTGCGGTGTGCGCCAGAATGCGCATCATGTCTTCTTTAGGCTCGCCGACAGAGAGGCCGCCAATGGCGAAGCCGTTGAAGTTGATGTCTTTCAGACCGGCCAGGGATTCGTCGCGCAGGGCTTCGTGCATGCCGCCCTGAACAATCCCGAACAGGGCGTTGGTGTTTTGCAGGCGATCGTGCTCATCGCGCGAACGGCGTGCCCAGCGCAGCGACAGGCGCATCGATTCGGCGGCGGTTTTGTAATCCGCCGGATAGGGCGTGCATTCGTCGAAGATCATGACGATGTCACTGTTCAGATCCT
>JALRGK010000090.1 GCA_023253415.1 Rhodocyclaceae bacterium | reverse complement strand
CCCTTTTCGCGACGCTTGGCGATACCCAGCAGCTTGATGCGATAGCCGAGCTGCTCGGCGTACTTGATGTCAGACGCTTCCAGCTTGGTAATGCCCTCGACGTAGGCCTTGTCGAACTGGACAGGAATGCCATAGGCAATCGACGCGATCAGCGTCGCCTTGTGGGCAGCATCGACGCCTTCGATATCGAAGGTCGGATCGGCTTCGGCATAGCCCAGGCGCTGGGCTTCCTTCAGCACATCGTCGAAGGACAAGCCCTTGTCGCGCATTTCGGACAGGATGAAGTTGGTCGTGCCGTTGATGATGCCGGCCGCCCATTCGATGCGGTTGGCGGTCAGGCCTTCACGCAATGCCTTGATGATGGGGATGCCACCGGCCACTGCGGCTTCGAAGGCCACCATGACGCCCTTTTCCTGGGCTTTGGCAAAAATCTCGGTGCCATGCACAGCCAGCAGGGCCTTGTTGGCGGTGATGACATGCTTACCGTTTTCGATGGCCTTGAGCACGAGCTCCTTGGCCACACCGTAGCCGCCGATCAGCTCGATCACGATATCGACGTTCGGGTCGGTCACAACGGCAAAGGCATCGTCGGTCACTTTGACCTTGCCACCGGTCAGCTCCTTGGCGCGGGCAACATCCTTGTCGGCCACCACGGTAATCTCGATGGGGCGACCGGCACGGCGGGTAATTTCTTCCGCGTTACGGGTCAGCACATTGTAGGTACCGCCGCCGACGGTACCGATTCCCAAAAGACCTACACGCATGGCTTGCATCGGTTTCATTGCTATTCCTCTGTCTCTTTAATTCAGTGGCAATAAGAAAAATCAGGCTTTCGCCGCACGGCGACGATAATGTCCCAGAAAGCGGGCGAGACGACCAATGGCCTCGGTCAGGTCATCTTCATGCGGCAGGAAGACCACCCGGAAATGATCCGGATGCGGCCAGTTAAAGCCGCTCCCCTGCACCAGCAGAATCTTCTCTTCTTTCAGGAGCTCGAGCATGAACTGCTCGTCATCCTTGATCGGATACATGACCGGATCCAGCTTCGGGAACAGATAGAGTGCACCCTTGGGTTTGACGCAGGTGACGCCCGGGATTTCCGTCAGCATCTTCCAGGCCAGATCCCGCTGACGCGTCAGGCGACCATTCGGTCCAACCAGATCATTGATACTCTGATAACCGCCCAGTGCGGTTTGAATCGCCATCTGGCCCGGCACGTTGGCGCACAGGCGCATCGAGGCCAGCATATTCAGGCCCTCGATGTAGTCCTTGGCATGGCGTTTGTCTCCGGACACAATCATCCAGCCCGCACGGTAACCGCAGGCACGGTAGTTCTTGGACAATCCGTTCATGGTGATACAGAGCACATCATCGGCCAGGCTGGCCAGCGAGATGTGCGTATTACCGTCGTAGAGCACCTTGTCGTAAATCTCGTCGGCAAACACGATCAGCCCGTGTTCACGGGCGATCTGCAGAATGCCTTCGAGAATTTCTTTCGGGTACAGCGCCCCCGTCGGGTTGTTCGGGTTGATGACGACAATCGCTTTGGTATTGCTCGTCACCTTACTGCGAATGTCTTCCAGATCCGGATACCACTCGTTGGCTTCATCACAGTGATAATGCACCGGAATACCACCCGACAGGCTGACCGCCGCCGTCCACAACGGGTAATCCGGCGATGGCACCAGAACCTGGTCACCATTATTGAGCAGACCCTGCATGGCCATGACGATCAATTCGGAAACACCATTACCCAGGAAAATGTCTTCGACGGTGACGCCCTTGATACCCTTTTCCTGGCAGTAGTGCATGATCGACTTGCGCGGCGCAAACAGACCCAGCGAGTCGGTATAACCCGAGGCATCCCGCATATTGCGGATAACATCGACCACGATTTCTTCCGGCGCCTCAAAACCGAACGGTAGCGGATTGCCAATATTCAGTTTGATGACCCGATGCCCCTCTTCCTCCCTTTTCTTGGCGGCCGCCAGCACCGGTCCACGAATGTCGTAGCACACGTTGGCAAGCTTGGAAGAT
>JALRGK010000015.1 GCA_023253415.1 Rhodocyclaceae bacterium | reverse complement strand
GCATTACCCAGCGTATGACCATAACCACGCTCGAACGGCTCCATAACCACCTTGGCGTGAACCGGAGAGATGGTCTGGACATCGATACTGCGCGGCTTTAATAGTGCATTTCCTTGCATGAGCGATTCCTGTTAATAATTCAAAAGTAAGCTGAAAACTCAGTGAGCCTGGACGGCTTACTTCGAATACAGTTCGATGACGAGGCCTTCGTTGAGGGTCGGCGACAGTTCCGAACGCTGCGGCATGGCCTTGAAAGTGCCTTTGCCGGCCTTGACGTCCACCGAGATCCACTCGGGGAAACCACGACCTTCAGCGGCTTCGAGGGCTGCCTTGACACGCAGCTGACCACGCGAAGCTTCGGTCAGTTCAACCACGTCACCCGGCTTGAGGGTGTACGATGGAATGTTGACGCGCTTGCCGTTAACGAGGATGCCGTTGTGGCGCACCAGCTGACGTGCTTCCGCACGCGAACCGGCAAAACCCATACGGTAGGTCGTTGCGTCGAGACGGGCTTCCAGCAGTTGCAGCAGGTTTTCACCGGTCTGACCCTTGCGGCGATCAGCTTCGAAGAAGATCTTGCGGAACTGGCCTTCGAGCACGCCGTAGATGCGACGGATCTTCTGCTTGGCGCGCAGGTGCACACCATAGTCCGACAGACGGGCGCCCGAACGCTGGCCGTGTTGACCAGGTGCGTAGGCACGGCGCTCGATGGCGCACTTGTCGCTGAAGCACTTCTCAGCCTTGAGGAACAGCTTTTCGCCTTCGCGGCGGCACTGACGGCATTTCGGATCGAGATTACGAGCCATGTCAGGTTCTCCTTAAATACGGCGCTTTTTCGGCGGACGGCAGCCGTTGTGCGGCACCGGAGTCACATCCGAAATTGCAGTGATCTTGATACCCAGTGCGTTCAGTGCGCGCACGGCCGATTCGCGACCCGGACCCGGGCCCTTGATGCGGACTTCAAGGTTCTTGATGCCACATTCCTGAGCCACTTTACCGGCTGCTTCGGCAGCAACCTGAGCAGCAAACGGGGTCGATTTACGGGAGCCCTTGAAGCCGGCGCCGCCCGATGTTGCCCACGACAGTGCGTTGCCCTGGCGATCGGTGATGGTGATGATGGTGTTATTGAACGATGCGTGAACGTGCACGATGCCGTCAGCAATGTTCTTTTTAATCTTCTTACGAACTTTGGTCGATGTCTTGGCCATGTCTGATGCCTTTCCTTATGCGACTCGGTTACTTCTTACCAGCGATCGCTGCCTTGCGCGGGCCCTTACGGGTACGAGCATTGGTGCGAGTACGCTGACCACGGCAAGGCAGACCCTTACGATGGCGGAAGCCACGGTAGCAGCCAAGATCCATGAGGCGCTTGATGTTCATCGTGACTTCACGACGCAGGTCACCTTCGACGGTGAACTTGGCGACTTCATCACGCAGACGCTCCATGTCCGCTTCGGTCAGATCTTTGATCTTGACGGTACGCGTAACACCGGCGGCGTCACAGATTTTCTGTGCACGGGTACGACCGATGCCAAAAATGGCAGTCAGTGCGATTTCGGCATGTTGATGGTTGGGAATATTTACCCCAGCAATACGAGCCATTGAGTATCCTCAGTCTCTACTGAACTTGAACAATTGCGGCGAACCGCAATTAACCCTGACGCTGCTTGTGGCGCGGATCGGTGCAAATCACACGCACCACACCTTTGCGGCGGATGATCTTGCAGTTCCGGCAGATGCGCCGTACCGAAG
The DNA here is from genome assembly GCA_023253415.1 of Rhodocyclaceae bacterium. GTDB lineage: Bacteria > Pseudomonadota > Gammaproteobacteria > Burkholderiales > Rhodocyclaceae > Fluviibacter. The sequence goes on along the minus strand of JALRGK010000015.1, from coordinate 28 downwards.
CCAAAACTTTCATTACCTACTCCTTTAT
>JALRGK010000201.1 GCA_023253415.1 Rhodocyclaceae bacterium | reverse complement strand
CGGCAATTCAAATTGCCGGAGCCCCTGCGTTTGGATCTGAAGGTCAAGCGCTATGCGGACGACCTGAAGTTGTTGCATCCTGAAACCAAACTGACAGAATCTGCCGGTCAGGCCGAACTGGATTTGCAGGGTTATACCTTGCTGGTCGTGGACGATGTACTCTATACCGGTAGCTCGCTGCTTCGGGTGATTGAATGGTTGAATGCCAAGTCGCCGCGAGCGATTTATGCGGCGGTGCTGGCGGATCGCCATGTGACGCAGTTGCCGATCAAGGCGGATGTGGTGGGGGTGCATCTACAAGTGGCGCCCGGTGATGTGGTGGAGTGTCATGTGCCGCCCTATGAGCCGTTATTCCAGATTGAGCTTTTGAGACTGGACGATGCTGTTTGATGATCGTTTCGACGCTGGCCGGCGTTTGGCCAATGCATTAGCGGCTTATCGTGATGCGCGGCCTCTGGTGCTCGCGATTCCACGTGGCGGTGTGCCATTGGGCCGGGTTGTCGCGGATGACTTGGCGGGAGATCTGGATGTGGTGCTGGTTCGCAAAATCGGTGCGCCGTTCAACCCTGAATTTGCGGTCGGGTCTGTCGGTGAATCTGGCAAGGTATTTGTGGCGGACTTTGCCGATCGGGCTGGCGCAGACCAGGCCTATGTGAACAAGGAGGCGGCAATACAACTGGAAACTATTCATCGTCGGAGAGCGTTGTATACGAGCGTCTGTCCGTCAATGAACCCGCAGGGTCGAACCGTTATTGTTGTCGATGATGGTTTGGCGACTGGGGCGACGATGCGTGCGGCATTGGCGGAGGTGCGTGACCGCCACCCAGCCCGACTGATTTGTGCTGTGCCGGTAGCGTCAGCTGAAGCGGCATCACGCATCCGTGAGCGCTGTGATGAATTAATCTGCCTGGCGATTGAAACAGATTTTCAAGGGGTAGGGCAGTTTTACCGAGACTTTTCACAGGTGTCCGACGATACTGCAGTGTCGTTGTTAAAACAATCATGAGGCATATGACACATATCCCGCTGTGGGCAAAACTCATACTGACGGCCTATGTTGCCGTTCTGGTGCCTATTTACTGGGTTACCTATGGACCAACCAATTTTCTGTTTTTCTGTGACATGGCTTTACTGCTGACGTTGCTTGCCATGTGGCGGGAAAGTGCCTTGCTCGTTTCGGCAGCGGCAGTCGGAATCCTGTTACCCCAATTGTTATGGGCGCTGGATTTTCTCTCGTCACTCGTTGGGCACCCTGTGACAGGGATGACAGAGTATATGTTTCAGTCGTCTATACCGCTGCATGTTCGTTTCCTATCGTTCTTTCACTTCTGGCTTCCATTCCTCCTGATATGGCTATTAAGGCGAACTGGCTATGATCAACGCGGATTGCCGCTCTGGATGGTGATGGCGTTTACCTCGCTGTATGTGTGTTATTTCTTTATGCCTGGCCCACCGGTGCCAGCGGATAACCCGGCCCTGCCCGTAAATATCAACTATGTATACGGCTTTAGCGATCAGGTTGCACAGACCTGGATGCCTGAACCGGTGTGGTTTGTGTTGTTGCAGGTGATGCTGGTGTTCCTTGTTTTTTTGCCGTCGCATTGGGTGCTTAAACGGGTCTGCCATCCCGCGTTAAAATGAGCAACGTGTTATAAGGGGAGGTCGTAATGGCGTTGTATCTGACTGAATCTGACGTTCGCAAAGCGTTGGATATGCCGCTGGCGATTGCAGCGGTAGAGGATGCGCACCGTGCCTTAACAGAGGGGCGGGCCCAGGATCTGCCTCGGCAACGGACGCGGACCCCGAAACTGGCATTGCATCTGCTGCAGGCCAGTTATACCGATCAGTCAGGTGTGTCTGTCACAGGTTTTAAAGCCTACACCAGCAGCCGTGCAGGTAATCGTTTTCTGATTCATCTTTATGACGGTGCAAGTGGCGCATTACGCGCCATGATTTCTGCAGATTTGCTGGGCATGATCCGTACGGGTGCCGCATCGGGTGTGGCCTCTCGCTGGTTAGCCAACCCTCATGCGCACGAGTTGGCGATTTTCGGGTCAGGTTGGCAAGCAGAAGGCCACCTTGCCGCGCAGTTATCGGTGCTGCCAATCGAAAAAGTTTCTGTCATTGCCCGGAATACTGAAAAAAGGGATGCATTTGTGGCAAGGATGCAGCAAGAGTTTCCCGATCGACTGATCGTATCGGTGTCTATGGATGCCGCCGCCGATGCTGTGGGTGCTGCGGATGTGGTGGGCACCATTACGACCAGTAGTTCACCTGTATTGCAAGCAGAATGGGTGAATCCGGGTACACACCTCAATGCAGCTGGTAGCAATGCGCTGATACGTCGCGAGTTACCGGAGGATCTCATCCGTAAAGGCTGCCCGATCGTGGTGGATACCGTGGAAACGGCATTGCGGGAGTCGGGTGATCTATTGCCATTGCTAGAGAAAGGGCGTTTGCTGCCTCGGCAATTAATCGAGCTTGGTGATGTTATTACCGGTCGTGTGCAGATCAACCCCAATACACAAGGTATCAGCATCTTTGAATCCCAGGGTTTGGCGGTTCAGGATATGGCGGTTGCGCTGAAGGTGCTGGAACGTGCCATCGAGCGAGGGCTGGGCACTGAGTTACCCATCGCTTTTGCGGCGGATGCCGCGATGCGTTAAGATGCCCCTAGGACTTTAAGGTTTTTATTGGAGATATGTATGCGCAATTCGTTGCAAGCAGGTTTTACCCTGATCGAGCTGATGGTTGTGATTGCCATCGTAGGTATTCTTGGTGCTGTAGCACTGCCTGCTTATCAGAACTATACGATTCGCGCTAAAGTCTCTGAAGGTCTGCTTGCAGCCTCCGCCTGTAAGGTATCGGTGACAGAGGCTGTGCAGAGTGGCGCCACCAGCGTACCCAATAATCTGTGTTCGGGTAGTACTCAATATGTTGAAAGTGTTACATCAGGCGGAAATGCCAGCAGTGCGACAGTGACCGTCGCATTGAAGGGTATTGATAAAAATGTGGATGGTAAGACCATCGTTTATACCGGTACCGTAGCCAATGCGACCATTACCGGCTGGACGTGTACGACAGCCCTTGAGCAGAAATACGTACCCTCGGGCTGTACGGGTAAGTAGTCCCCAATTAAACCGCATGCTCGCCCAGAAAGTGGCGGGCATAGCGGGGATGCAGTTCGGATAGCCGCATAAGTGTCAGAAAATCAGCGGTATTGAAATCCGCATCCCAGGCCGGTGCACCACAGATCTTTGCACCCAGGCGAAGGTAGCCTTTAACGAGTGGCGGCGGTTCCACATTGAGGCCCTGGTTCAAGCTTTCTACCGGGAGTGCCAGGCGGGGAAAGGCTCGGTACTCGATGTCTGCCAGATGCGTCTCGCAAAGCTTGTGATACAGGCTCGCTGCGTAGTGGCCGCCATCTGCCATCGACACACTGGCACAACCCAGCATGCTTTCGTAACCACCAGACACCATATAGCGACCGATGCCGCTCCAGAGCGCCATGATGACACTCCCCGTGCGGTAGTCCTGGTGGACACATGAGCGACCTAACTCGATCATTTTGGGGCGTAGATGGGCAAGACGGGTGAGATCAAACTCTGTTTCAGAATATAGGCTACCGAGTTTGCTTGCCTGGTGAGGGGTGAGCACCCGATAGGTGCCGACGACACGTAGTGTTTCCTCGTCACGCACGATCAGGTGATCACACCAGGCATCGAACAGATCCTGATCCAGGCCGTCCTTTGCCTTAGGCAGGCAAGCGCCCATTTCTTCCACAAAGACTTTGTAGCGCAACCGCTGTGCTTCTTCAACTTCGTCCTGATGCCGTGCCCATGAAATATGCAGCGAGGGCGCTTGTACAGGCTTACCCTGCAGGGTTTGCTCGATAATCACGGATGATGCTGTTGTTGTCTTTTCCGACATGAGAGTCCTCTGTGGGTCTGAAGCTAAAGGAACTCTATCGGTTGTCAATGACGCACATGTGACGTCTTGGTGACAAATCGATGACGTTAGGGTGGTGTGATCAAATCCGGTGGCATTACAAGACGGAGCACCGTTTGAGCTTTTTCCTGATCTTCCTGCTTGCGTAGACGGTGAGACAGCCACCAGATGGCAGATTTTTTGACAGACCAATCCTGTTCCTGGCCGGAGAGCAGGAGGCTGGCAACCCGACCCAACCAAGGTTGATGGCCAACGACAATGATATCTTTACCCTGTGGCCAGTTAATTGCAGCAAGCACGTGGCTAGTATCGGCCAAAGGGCAAAGCTCCGGAATGATCTCCGGTTTATCTGTAAAGGTTTTTGCCGTCTGAAGCGCGCGCAATGCCGGACTGGTTATGATGCTGAAGTCACGTTTTAGGTTTTTTTTGAGCCATCGAGCCGTGGAAGCGGCTTGTTGCTGGCCACGTTCGGTAAGTTGACGCTCCAGGTCGCGTTTACAGCCAGGTGTAACAGGTGTGCCAAGATCAATGGCTTCGGCATGACGCCATAAAATCAGATTCATTATGCTTCTACTAAGTCAGTTAAAAAATACAGGATAGAAAAGTGTTGCCCAAACGCTGCCACAGAAAAGCAGTGAAATTAGTACGGCAGCACTGCCATAATCCTTGGCGCGCTTGGAAAGACTGTGCGCTTCGAAGGAGATTCGGTCAATCGCTGCCTCAATGCCTGAATTAACAAGCTCAATCATCAAGACCAGTAAGAGGCTGCCCACGAGAATTAATCGCTCTGTCGGTGTAAACGGATAGGCGAATGCCCATGGTGTCATGAGAATAGCGAGAACCAGTTCCTGGCGGAATGCGCTTTCTTCGCGTAGTGCAAACCAGAGGCCCTGCAGTGAATGACCAGTCGCTAGCCAGACACGCTTGAGTCCACGGTTTCCTTTATGCGGGTTCTTTGCCGGATCGTAATCGATCAAAGTTGTGCCACCTTAAACGGTCTGCTTGTCACGGTTAATTGGATGAAGGTGTTTTATGAACTGTTGGGTTGCTGCACCCCAGGAGAATTTCTGAGCATGCGCGACCGCATCCTCACGTTTCAGTGTTAAGGCATCCAGGCAAGCCTGGCGCAAATCATCATTTAAAGCACCTGCAGGCGCATTACCGATAACATCGAGTGGTCCGGTCACCGGGTAAGCAGCAATTGGCAAGCCACAGGCCATGGCTTCAAGCAGCACTAAACCAAAGGTGTCGGTTTTGCTGGGAAACACGAATACGTCTGCTGATGAATACACTTCGGCAAGCTCATGCTGATTCAAGACCCCCATGAAATTGGTCTTGGGATATTTCGCACGAAGTGCGGCAAGCGCGGGGCCTTCACCGGCAACCCATTTTGATCCAGGTAGATCCAGTTCGAGAAAGGCCTCGATATTTTTCTCGACAGCAACACGCCCCACGTACAAAAAGATGGGTGGCCGGGTACCGAGCCGCTGTACTTTACGTGGTGAAAAGATATTGAGTTCAACACCTCTGCTCCACAAAACGACATTTTTGAAGCCGACCCGTTCCAGATCTTTTTTGACGACTTCTGTGGGTGCCATGACAGCCTCTGCAGAGCCGTGGAACCATTGGAGATATCGGTAAGTCCATCCTAATGGGATTCGCAGTCTGGCATGGACGTATTCAGGAAACCGTGTGTGGTAAGCCGTGGTAAATGGAAACCCGTTCTTCACTGCCCAGCGCCGAGCAGCTAACCCCAGTGGGCCTTCCGTCGCAATATGAAGAGCATCAGGTTTAAAGGCTTCGATGCGCTCAACGACGCGTCTTTTGGGTAGGAGAGAGAGTTGTATGTCAGGATACGTTGGACATGGGACTGTTTTAAATTCGAGCGGTGACAGAATATCGACGGTATGACCCAGTTGCTGTAGTTCGCGCCGTGTCGATTTTAATGTGCGTACAACACCGTTCACCTGGGGCTCCCAGGCATCCGTGACGATCAGGATATGCATGCTTTTTCCTTCGCTCGATGACAAAATACGTCCTAGGCTCGTGCAGAGCGTTCCTGATGTAGGCTAGGTAGGTTCAAAGGAGCTTCTACCCGACGATTCCAGTGAATAATCTGCAAGTTGCCTTCAAAGTCCTCGGCCAGTGCGGTGAGGCTTTCTACCCAGTCTCCATCGTTGGCATAAAGGATGCCGTTGATTTCCCGGATTTCTGCTTTATGGATGTGACCGCAGACAACACCATCGCATTCGCGTCGACGTGCTTCCTCGGTCATCACATGTTCGAAGGCCGAAATGAAATTGACCGCATTTTTTACCTGGTGCTTGAGATATTGAGAAAGTGACCAGTAGGGTAGCCCCATGCGGACGCGGATCGCGTTAAACCAGCGGTTCAGTTTGAGAATCAAGGTATAGGCGCTGTCACCCACATAGGCTAGCCAGCGGGCATGCTGCATCACACCGTCAAAAAGATCACCATGAGTAATCCATAGACGCTTACCATTGGCTAGCGTATGGATGGCGTCTTCAAGGACTTCGATTTCCCCAAAACTCAAGCCAATAAACTGGCGGACACTTTCGTCGTGGTTGCCCGGGATGAATACAACCCGGGTACCTTTGCGGCCCTTGCGCAATATCTTCTGAACGATATCGTTGTGGGTTTGCGGCCAGAACCACCCCTTTTTGAGATGCCAGCCGTCTAGGATGTCGCCGACGAGATACAGCGTATCTGATTCATGTGTTCGCAGGAAGTCTAGCAGATAGTTCGCCTGACACCCCGGAGTGCCCAGATGCACGTCTGAGATCCAGATCGTGCGAAATCGATGTTCTTGATTTTCCACGATCCGGATTAAGCCCGAATCTTGTGACGCTGGTTTTAAATCTATGTGACGCTTGTGTTAAATGACGCGCTTAATACGGAGGCCAATATAGACGGCAAGCCCAGCACCCAACATGATGACCATCACCGCCCAGAACGAATGCTCCAAACCCGGTAGATCATCCATGTTCATGCCCATCACCCCGGTCACGAGCGTCATGGGTAGAAATATCACCGTCATCACAGAGAGTACTTGCAGGTTTTTTGCATTGAATTCGGCGACGTGCGCTGACAATTCATCCTGTAAAACTTTAGCGCGCTCGTATAGGTTGCTGACTTCATCAACCAGATAGGCCAGTAATTCAATCTGTTCCCGGAGTTTGTCAGCATCATCATCCGTAAACCAGGTTGGGCGACGGCGTATGAGACGTCTTAATGCAGTTAGTTCCGGTGCATAGTGACGTCGTAATCGACTGCAGGTGATGCGTAGTCGCCCCAGGGTTTCGTGTTCAGGAAGACGTTCGCCAGTGAGGAGTACCTCTTCGAGAACATCCATCTGATCGGAAAGTTGGTCTGTCTTCCGGCGCAAGTGAGTGGCACGTTCTTCGATGAGCTCATGATAAAGGTCAACCACCGTGTTGGGGGATATGCGGCGCTGGCGGAGTAACTGGCGCAGCGTGTCCGTTGTCATGAGCGGATGCGCTCTCAGCGAAAGCATCAAGCGGGGCGTCATGATAGCCCAGAGGGTACCTGTCTCTTCTTCGTCGCCCGAATGGTTCAGGCCTATTCGAAAGTCATTCATGACCATCATCAGGCCATCGCCAAACTCCTCGATGGTTTCCATGCGACTGCGGCTGACCTCGTCCAGAATGGCCTCTTTCAGAGAATTTGGTAATTGATTCGTGTGGCGTAACCAACGTTGCACACGAACGTTTGATAGGTTGAGATGTAACCACAGCGATTTCGTGTTGTCTGATAGTGCGTTGTCAATCTGATCGGCTTGAATTTCATGGGATTGGTCGCCCTGCATTTCCCAGGCAAATACGACACCATCCGCTGGGATGAGTGATGGGTCAATCAGAGCGTCGATAGGTACGAAAGCCATGTCAGTACGATGTCATCAGGAGTTTTTTCTAGTCTATTAAATTCATGTTGCGGAAATATTACTTCGTTGATTTCACAGAGGTTTCGCCATATTCATGATGTCGTTGTGCCATAATCGGCCGACGTTTTATTATGAGGAGTACATATCTTGGTCACACGTACGACGACACCCCTTAAGCGCACTGCTGCTTCTACCACGACCACCGCAAAAAAATCTGTGACGAAAGCCCCCGCTCGCAAATCGGTTGCGGCCAAGGCTCCCGTACAACGTAAACCACGTGCTCTTGCGGCGAAACCTGTAGCCAGTATCGTCGAAAAGAGCCTGAAGCCTGTTGTGGCCAAGTCGGTTGCTACCCCAGCAAAGCGTCCTGTTGTGGCTGTGAAGGCTAAAGTTCAGCCAGTAGCGGCCAAAACCCTGACTAAGACAAAAGCTAAAAAGTCGAAACTGGTACGTGATAGCTTCTCATTCCCCGAGCACGAGCATGAGCTACTGTCTGCATTGAAGCAACGCGCTAAAAAGCTTGGCAGGGAATTCAAGAAGTCCGAGATTCTACGTGCGGGCGTTGCTCATCTTGTGGCAATGGCTGATGCGGCGCTGATGGCTGCGTTGGATAAAGTTGAGCGTGTCAAAACCGGCCGTCCGGCTAAAAAAGGCAAGAAAAAGTAAACCCGTTGAGTTTTTCCAAAAAAACAGGCCCTAGCGCCTGGTTTTTTTATGTCATACAATTGTCACAACAATTCGATAGAGTTGGAAATATGGAAACACTAAATGCCGCCGAACTCCTTGCCGCTCTGGGGCATGAATCACGTCTTTCTATCTACCGGCTGCTGGTTGAGGCGGGTACGGAGGGCGTGAACGCAGGTGCCATTGCAGAGCAACTAGGTATTCCGGCTGCAACGACGTCTTTCCATCTTTCCAATCTGAGCCGGGTCGGTTTGATCAAAGCCAGACAGGAGAGCCGTTTCATCTATTACGCGACAGATTACAGCGTCATGGATGAACTTCTCGCATTCCTGACGGATAAGTGCTGTCAGGGTCAGAGTTGTCTGCCTAAAACCGAACAAGTCAATACGACCGAAAAAAGACGGAAAAAGGC
>JALRGK010000187.1 GCA_023253415.1 Rhodocyclaceae bacterium | reverse complement strand
TCGGCATCCTTCATGCCGAAGATGCGGGGCTGGGTGAGCAGGTCGATGACCGGGACGCACAGGTTCATGAGCAGCACGGCGAAGGCGACCCCGTCCGGATAGCCGCCGAAGACACGAATGATGTAGGCGAGCAGGCCGAGTTCCCGGTGTTGACGATCGAACGCATCACGATGCGGAGGAACCCGATCTATCACTCCACCTATACGGGTAAACCGCCAGATGAGCCGGCGATGCTGGGCGTAGCGCTCAACGAGGTGTTTGTGCCGCTGCTGCAGAAGCAGTTTCCGGAGATCACCGATTTCTATCTGCCGCCGGAGGGCTGCTCGTACCGCCTGGCCGTGGTGAGCATTCGCAAACAGTATGCGGGCCATGCCCGGCGCGTGATGATGGGGGTATGGAGCTTCCTGCGTCAGTTCATGTACACGAAGTTCATCATTGTGGTGGACGACGATGTGAACATCCGCGACTGGAAGGAAGTGGTGTGGGCGATGACGACGCGTATGGACGCCACACGCGATACGATGCTGGTAGACAACACGCCCATCGATTATCTGGACTTTGCCTCGCCTGTTGCCGGCCTGGGCAGCAAGATGGGGCTGGATGCCACCAACAAGTGGCCCGGTGAAACGAACCGCGAATGGGGCACGCCCATTACGCATGATCCGGCGGTGAAGGCACGGGTCGATGCGATGTGGGCCGAACTAGGCCTATAGCCGCATTACACGGGCGGCAGCTCGCGCTTGCTGCCGTCCGCGTTGAGCGCCACGTAGGTAATGAGCGCTTCGGTCACTTTGACGGTGACGGGATTCGCCGGGTGACGTTCGGCGTACATCTGCACTTTGATCGTGACGGAGGTACGGCCCCGCTTCTCCACCTCGGCAAAGAAGGTGACGATATCGCCAACGGACACCGGCTGGTGGAATTGGATGGTATTCACCGCCACAGTCGCAATACGACCACGGGCGACCTTGTGCCCGAGCACGGCACCTGCCAGATCAATATGACCCATGGTCCAGCCGCCAAAAACATCACCGTACATATTGGCATCGGACGGCATGGGGATGACCTTCAACACGGGCGGTAGATCAGGCAGCTGGCAGGGGGTATCAATCATGATGTCGGCGCTATAAAGATTTAAACTACGGGTGTTATTTTACGGTCATTACGATCATCACGGTCAAAACAGGTTAAACGCATGTCGCGTCACGGAAACAAAACTTACGGTCCGCCAAGCAACCAACCGCTGCACGTGTGGGCGACGTTGAAATCGCTGTTGCCCTGGTTATGGGCCTACCGGGGGCGGATGATAGCCGCCTTTGGCTGCCTGCTGCTGGCCAAACTGGCCAGTGTGTATGTGCCCATTGTTTTCAAACACATGATCGACGATCTGGGTGCCGGGCAAGAGACGCTGCTGGCGCTGCCGGTCGGCTTGCTGCTGCTCTATGGTGTGATGCGCCTGGCCAGCACCGGCTTTACCGAGTTGCGCGAGATTCTGTTTGTGCGCGTGACGCAACAGGCCATTCGCCGGATTGCGCTGTCTGTCTTTACCCACCTGCACCAGCTGTCGCTGCGCTTTCATCTGGAACGCCAGACAGGTGGCGTATCACGGGACATTGATCGTGGCACACGGGCGATTTCCAATCTGATCAGTTATACGCTGTATTCGATACTGCCTACCGTCATTGAACTGGCGCTGGTCATCGGCGTGCTGGGTTATGAATATGACCAGGTGTTTGTCTGGATTACGCTGACCTCGATTGTCTGTTACGTGGCATTTACCGTGCTGGTATCGAACTGGCGCATCCATATTCGTCGCGCAGTGAATGAGGCGGACTCTGCGGCCAATACACGTGCCATCGACAGCCTGATCAACTACGAGACAGTGAAGTACTTCAATAACGAAGCCTTCGAGCTCAACCGCTACGATGAAGCGATGCGCCGCTGGGAAGATGCCTCGGTCCGCAGCCAGATGACGCTGACCATGCTCAACATGGGGCAGCAGCTGATTATTGTGACGGGTCTGGTGGCGATGATGTGGCATGCCGCGCAGGGCGTTGTCGCTGGCACGATGACGGTGGGGGATCTGGTCCTGGTCAATGCCTTCCTGATCCAGCTGTATATGCCGCTCAATTTCTTTGGCGTGGTCTACCGGGAGATCCGTCAGGCGCTGACCGATATCGAACGGATGTTCGGGCTGCTCAATACCCAGCGCGAGATCGTCGATGCCCCGGATGCACGCACGTTGCCGACAGCGCCGATTTCTGTGATGTTTGACGGCGTGGACTTCGCCTATGACCCCGCCAGACCTATCCTGTCTAATGTCTCGTTCGACATTCCTGCCGGTAAAACGGTCGCGGTGGTTGGTCATTCAGGTGCGGGCAAGTCGACGCTGGCCCGTCTGATCTATCGCTTTTATGATGTGACGGGCGGCCGCATTCTGATGAACGGCATCGATATCCGCAAGATTGATCAGCACAGCCTGCGCAGTGGCATTGCGATTGTGCCGCAGGATACGGTGCTGTTTAACGACAGTCTGTATTACAACATTCTGTACGGCAACCCATCGGCCTCTCGTGACGAGGTGATTGCCGCCGCCAAAGCGGCGCACTTGCATGAGTTCGTAGAAACGCTGCCGGATGGCTATGACGCCAAGGTGGGCGAACGGGGTCTCAAGCTTTCTGGTGGCGAGAAGCAGCGCGTTGCTATCGCCAGAGCACTGCTCAAGAACCCGCCGATTCTGGTGTTTGATGAAGCCACTTCGGCGCTGGACTCCAAAACCGAGAAGGCCATTCAGGTCAGCATGGATATTGCTGCCCG
>JALRGK010000163.1 GCA_023253415.1 Rhodocyclaceae bacterium | reverse complement strand
CGACGCTGATTTGGCACGGATCTTGCCTAGAAAAAAGGCGAATTTTCGTGTATAATTAAAGGTTTACTGTATTTCTATTGACCCAAGAGGTGCGCACTATGTCTAACTGGAAACTGACACTTCGCCCTCATGTTCAACCTTCGCGCCGCAATGACGCTACGGATGCTGCTATGGCTACCAAACCCAAGACTGCTGCTGCCAAAAAAACCGCCAAACCTGTCGCCAAAAGTGCGCCAGCTAAAAAACCGGCGGCAAAGGCCAGCAAACCCGTTGCCAAAAGCACCAGCAAAGCGGTCGCAAAACCGACAGTAAAAAAAGCCACGGCAAAACCTGTGGCACCGGCCAAAAAACCGGCCGCCAAGCCTGCCGCGGTAAAAAAACCGACAAAAACAACGAAACCCGCTGCCAAGCCGGTCGCCAAAAAAGCGCCGGCCAAAGCCTCTGCACCCAAGAAAACTGTGACAAAAGCAACGACTAAAACAACTGCAAAACCGGCCGCCAAGCCAGCTGCAAAAGTAGCTGCCAAGAGCAAAGCCCCTGTAAAAACGACAACCAAAACCCCGGCGAAGCCTGTCGCCAAAAAAACAACCGCCAAGCCCGTCGCAAAAACACCGGCCAAGGCATCCGCCAAAACTGCTGCCAAGAAACCGGTAGTCACTAAACCAGTCGTACCGGCGAAAACCCTTGCCAAAGCGCCCGCCGCAAAACCTGCCGCCCCCGTAAAAGCGGCTACCAAACCGGCAGCGACCGCCAAGCAACCCGCTGTAAAACCTGCGGCGCCGGCCACAAAGTTACAAGCCACCAAGACTGAAGCCGCAGTGGCTCCGGTGGCTGTTAAAGAGCAGCCTGTTGTCGTCGAAGAAACGACCGCCGGCAAGGGTAAAGGCAAGGCCAAAGCCAAAGATGGCAAACGCCTGCTCGGCACCACCGCGGTTCAACAGATTTCGCCGGAAGAGCGCAAGGCACGCATTACTGCCCTCATCAAAATGGGTAAGGAACGTGGCTACCTGACACACGCCGAAATCAATGACCACCTGCCGGATACCGTGATGGAAGCCGAACAGGTGGAGGCCATGATCACCACCTTTAATGATCTAGGCATTCAGGTTTACGACGAAGCACCTGCCGCTGAAGACATGCTCATGACCGATGCAGCAGCACCGGTTGCCGATGACGAAGTCGTTGAAGAGCAGGCCGAACAGGCCCTAGCAACGGTTGATTCCGAATTCGGCCGCACCACCGACCCAGTACGTATGTATATGCGTGAAATGGGCACGGTTGAGTTGCTGACGCGCGAAGGCGAAATCGTTATTGCCAAAAAGATCGAAGGCGGCCTGCGCGACATGGTTCAAGCCATCAGTGCCTGTCCGACTGTCGTCACTGAAATCATCGATATGGCCAAGAAAGTAGCCACCGATGAAATGAAGATCGATGAACTCGTAGACGGCCTCGTCGACCTGGAAGCAGAAGAGCAGATGATCGCGGCTAACGCTGCTGCTGCCGCTGCTGAAGACGACGACAGCGATGCGGATGATGACGACGATGAGGACAGCGGCGAAGCCAAGGCGGCTGCCAACGCCGCATCGCTGGCCAAGCTGAAGGAAGCCGCGCTGGAACGTTTTGCCAAAATCGAGGCCCTCCATGCAAAAGAGCTAAAAGCACTGAAGGCGAAAGGCACATCAGATCCGGCCTACGCCAAAGTGCGCAAGCAGATCTCGGAAGAACTGCTGAACATTCGCTTCAACTCGCGCACCATCGAAAAGCTCTGTGATCGCGTCCGCGCGCTCATGGAGCAGATTCGCCGTGCCGAACGCACCGTACTGGCGATCTGCGTCGACAAGTGCAACATGCCGCGTGACCACTTCATCAAGACCTTCCCACCGAACATCGTCAATCTGGCCTGGATCGAAAAGGAAGTGGCCAACGCACCGAAGCACATTCAGGGCATCCTGGAACGCAACATCCCGGCGGTACACGAATGGCAGAAGAAGCTGATTGCCATGGAAGAAAACCTGGGTATTACCCTGGCTGAAGTCCGTGAGATCAACAAGCAGATGACTAAAGGCGAACGTCACGCACGTGCCGCCAAGAAGGAAATGACCGAGGCCAACCTGCGCCTGGTGATCTCGATTGCCAAGAAGTACACCAATCGCGGTCTGCAGTTCCTCGACCTCATTCAGGAAGGCAACATCGGCCTGATGAAGGCCGTCGACAAGTTTGAATACCGTCGTGGTTACAAGTTCTCGACTTACGCCACCTGGTGGATCCGTCAGGCCATCACGCGTTCTATCGCTGACCAGGCACGGACGATTCGTATCCCGGTGCACATGATCGAGACGATCAACAAGATGAACCGCATCTCACGTCAGATCCTGCAGGAAACCGGTTTTGAGCCGGATCCAGCCACCCTGGCCATCAAGATGGAAATGCCGGAAGACAAGATCCGCAAGATCCTGAAGATTGCCAAGGAACCGATCTCGATGGAAACACCGATCGGTGACGACGATGATTCGCATCTGGGCGATTTCATCGAAGATACGGCTACCCTGTCGCCGCTGGAGGCGGCAATGAACGCCAGCCTGCACGAAGTTACCAAGGATATCCTCGACAGCCTCACCCAGAGGGAAGCCAAGGTACTGCGTATGCGCTTCGGCATCGAAATGAATACGGACCACACGCTGGAAGAAGTTGGCAAGCAGTTCGACGTCACCCGCGAACGTATCCGTCAGATCGAAGCCAAGGCCCTGCGCAAGCTGCGTCATCCGTCGCGTTCGGACAAGCTGCGCAGCTTCGTTGATACGAATAACTGAGCAACAACTAAGGTCTTGAATACGGGCCTCTAGCTCATGCCTGGTTAGAGCAGCGGACTCATAATCCGTTGGTGCCGAGTTCGACTCTCGGGGGGCCCACCAAATACAGTAGTAAAAACATGGGGTTAGCTTAACGGCTCGCCCCATTTTCTTTGGTA
>JALRGK010000126.1 GCA_023253415.1 Rhodocyclaceae bacterium | reverse complement strand
GGCGGTCTGGCAGGAAGTGGAGCAGTACATGCGCCGCGTTTACCGCGACAATGGTTATCAGGAAGTACGCTGCCCGCAGATTCTGGATCGCTCCCTCTGGGAAAAGTCCGGTCACTGGGACCACTACCACGAGAACATGTTTACGACCGAGTCGGAAAAGCGTCATTACGCGTTAAAACCGATGAACTGCCCGGGCCACGTACAGGTATTTAACGCCGGTCTGCGTTCGTACCGGGATCTGCCGCTGCGCTACGGTGAATTCGGCTCCTGTCACCGGAACGAATCGTCGGGCGCGTTGCATGGCCTGATGCGTGTTCGTGGCTTTGTGCAGGATGACGGCCACGTCTTCTGTACCGAAGACCAGATTGAAGCCGAAGTGACGGCCTTCAATGCACTCGTGAAGCAGGTGTATGCCGATTTCGGTTTCCACGAAGTGGCCGTCAAGCTGGCGCTACGCCCTGAAGGACGCGTTGGTTCCGATGAGATCTGGGATAAGGCCGAAGCTGCGTTGCGCGCAGGTTTGCGCGCCTCGGGTCTGGAATGGACTGAATTGCCGGGCGAGGGCGCGTTCTACGGCCCGAAGATCGAATTCCACATCAAGGATGCCATTGGCCGCTCGTGGCAATGTGGCACCATGCAGGTCGATTTCTCGATGCCGGGTCGTCTCGGTGCCGAATATGTGGCGGAAGACAATACCCGTCGCGTGCCGGTGATGCTGCATCGGGCGATCTTGGGATCTCTGGAGCGTTTTATTGGTATTCTGATCGAAAACCATTCGGGTGCGTTGCCGACCTGGTTGGCGCCGATACAGGCAATTGTGCTCAATATCTCGGAAAAACAGGCCGATTACGCCGAAGATGTGGTGAATCAGCTACACGCCGCCGGATTCCGTGCTGAAGCCGATTTGCGTAATGAGAAAATTACCTATAAAATTCGGGAACATAGCGTTAACCGGCTGCCTTACCAACTTGTCGTTGGCGACAAGGAAAAAGAAGCTGGTCTCGTAGCCGTGCGAACCCGTGGGGGTCAGGATCTGGGGCAGATGCCTGTTTCAGAACTGATCGAACGTCTGAAAGCAGACGTTGCCGCCTACCGGTAAGCGCGGTTCGTTTTTATTGAATTAAGGAGTATTGGTCATAGCTCTTCCGAAGTCGAACCGCCTCAATGAGGAAATCACGACCCCGCAGGTGCGCCTGCTGGGACCCGAAGGCGAACAGCTGGGCGTGGTTTCCATTCGCGACGCGCTTGCACAGGCTGAAGAAGCCGAACTGGACCTGGTTGAAATTGCACCGACGGCCTCGCCGCCGGTCTGCCGGATCATGGATTACGGCAAGTTCAAGTACCAGGAAGCCAAGCGTCAGCATGAAGCCAAGCTGAAGCAGAAGCAGGTTCAGGTTAAGGAAATCAAGCTACGACCCGGTACGGACGAAAACGACTACCAGATCAAGATGCGCAACATGGTTCGCTTCTTGAACGAGGGTGACAAGGTCAAAGTGACATTGCGCTTCCGGGGTCGTGAGTTGTCGCATCAGGAGTTCGGGATGCGTCAGCTGGAGCGTGTTAAGGCAGATCTCGAGAGCATTGGCTCCGTCGAGCAGATGCCGAAGATGGAAGGTCGCCAGATGGTGATGGTCATCGCACCGGTCAAAAAGGCCGCTGCAGCTGCCAAGCCGAAGGTGAAGGACGAGCAGTCGGAAACGGCCGCTGCCTGAGTTCAATCAGGCGGTAGCGGTTTCAGTAGGATTGATCGGGTTGCGTAAGCAACCGGGTCATTACAAGTGGCATCGGGTTAACAAGAGTTTCCGTCGGAAACCACCTGATGACATGACATAAAGGAGCATATACATGCCCAAGATGAAGACGAAGAGCGGCGCAGCCAAGCGTTTCCGCGTTCGTGGCAGCGGCAGCATCAAGCGCGGCCACGCATTCAAACGCCACATTCTGACCAAGAAGACGACCAAGTCCAAGCGTCAGCTGCGTGGTCCGGAAACCCTGAACGCCTCGGATGTAGCAGCTGTCCGAGCCATGCTGCCCTACGCTTAAGGAGAATAAACTATGCCTCGCGTTAAACGTGGTGTAACGGCGCGCGCTCGCCACCAGAAAGTTCTGAAACTGGCCAAGGGTTACCGTGGTCGCCGTAAGAACGTATACCGTATCGCCAAGCAGGCGGTGATGAAGGCCGGTCAATACCAGTACCGTGACCGTCGTCAGCGCAAGCGTCAGTTCCGTACCCTGTGGATTGCTCGTATCAACGCCGCATCGCGTGAACTGGGTCTGACTTACAGCCGTTTCATGAACGGTCTGAAGAAGGCCTCGATCGAAGTGGATCGTAAGGTTCTGGCTGATCTGGCTGTGTTTGACAAGCCGGCGTTTGCTCAACTGGCGAACCAAGCCAAGACAAGCCTCGGTCTGTAATCGCAGACTAGTCCGAAAAAGGAGGCGTTCCGCCTCCTTTTTTTTCGGATGATCGGCAAAGCGCTGTGCAGTGAACGTACTGTTCTTTGCCGATGTTCTGAAAGCATTTATTTGAGGTTGACTATGTCATCGCTGAATTCCGAAGCCCTCCTGTCCGAGTTGTCGGAAGCGCTGGCCGCCGTTAAGGACGGCGATGCGCTGGAAGTGACCAAAGCCCGTTATCTGGGTAAGAGCGGTGTAGTGACGGAAGCGCTCAAGGGCTTGGTCAACTTGCCTGTTGAAGAACGTAAAGAAGCAGGCGGTCGTATCAACAAGATCAAGGCTCAGGTTGAGATAGCTATCAATGCCCGTCGCGAAGCGTTGAAAGAAGAGCAACTGGCGGCACGCCTCGCCGAAGAAGCGCTGGATGTGACCTTACCCGGCCGTGGTATAGATCGCGGCGGCTTGCATCCGGTGACGCGCAGTTTGCAGCGTATTGAGGAGCTGTTTGCCTCGATGGGGTTTTCGGTGGCCGAAGGCCCCGAAATTGAAACGGATTATTTCAACTTCACGGCGCTCAATACGCCGGACGATCACCCAGCCCGTTCGATGCATGACACCTTCTATCTGAAGGATACGCAGGGCAACGTACAGCAGGATGTCTTGCTGCGTACCCATACCAGCCCGATTCAGGCGCGTTACATGCAGCAGCATGTCGCAACGTACGGTGGTAAGGAAGGCATGCCGGAAATCCGTATTATCGCGCCGGGTCGTGTTTATCGCGTTGACTCCGATGCTACGCACTCACCGATGTTCCACCAGGTCGAAGGCCTGTGGGTCGGTGAGCACGTCACCTTTGCTGGCCTGAAAGGCGTGATGATCGATTTTCTGCATCAGTTCTTTGAAACCGATGCCCTGGAAGTGCGATTCCGTCCGTCTTTCTTCCCGTTTACCGAACCGTCGGCAGAAATTGATGTGGCTTTTGGTGAAGGTCCGCTCAAGGGCCGTTGGCTGGAAGTGGCCGGCTGTGGCATGGTACATCCGAACGTATTGGCCGAAGCAGGTATTGACCCGGAGCGCTATGTTGGATTCGCGTTCGGCATGGGTCCGGATCGACTGACGATGCTGCGCTATGGCATTAATGACCTGCGCCTGTTTTTTGAAGGCGATGTCCGTTTCCTCAGCCAGTTTGCCGCCTGATTACACGGTACACCATACCCAATAAGACTATCGAGCATCACGAAAGACGTCGATCATGAAATTCTCCGAATCCTGGTTGCGCCAGTTTGTTAATCCGGCCTTATCGTCGGAAGCGTTGGGCGAATTGCTGACCATGGCTGGTCTGGAAGTGGAAGAACGTGGCCCCGTGGCGCCGCCGTTCAATAACGTGGTGGTGGGCCATGTCCTGTCGGTGACCAAGCATCCGGATGCGGATCGTCTGAACGTGTGTGAAGTCGATGCCGGTGAGGGTGTCCCCCGTCAGATCGTTTGTGGTGCCAGCAATGTGGCTGCCGGACTCAAGGTGCCTTGTGCATTGCCCGGCGCGGTGCTGCCCGGTGATTTCAAGATCAAGGAAGCCAAGGTGCGTGGTGTACCATCGGCTGGTATGTTGTGCGCTGCTGTTGAGTTGGGCATGGCCAAGGAAAGTGATGGCTTGATGATCCTGGCGGCCGATGCACAACCCGGTACACCCTTGCGAGAGCTATTGGGGCTGGATGACATCTGCCTCGAACTGAAGCTGACCCCGAATCGCCCGGACTGCTTGGGTTTGCTGGGTTTGGCGCGTGAAGTCTCCGCGCTGACCGATACACCGTTCAAGGGCCCGGAGATCAAGCCGGTCGCGGCAACGCATGAGCAAGCGCTGCCGGTCAATATTGAAGCCGCTGATCTGTGCGGACGCTTCACCGGTCGCATCATCAAGGGGGTTAATGCGCAAGCTAAAACGCCGGCCTGGATGACGCAGTGCCTAGAGCGCTCGGGTTTGCGTTCGATCAGTGCGTTGGTTGATATTTCCAATTACGTGATGCTGGAACTGAACCGCCCGAACCATGTGTTCGATCTGAAGTCGGTGCAGGGTAGCCTGACAGTGCGGTGGGCGAAGCCGGAAGAATCCCTGACGTTGCTGGGTGGCAATGAGGTAACGCTTGATACGCGTTATGGTGTGATCGCTGATGCCAATGGCGCGATCAGTCTGGCCGGCATTATGGGCGGTGAGCGTACGGCCTGTACGGATAACACCACCGATGTCTTTGTCGAAGCCGCTTACTGGCGGCCTTCGGCGATTCAGGGGCGCAGCCGCTGGCTGACCCTCAGCACCGATGCCGGACATCGCTTCGAGCGAGGCGTTGATTTTGCCGATACGGTCAACGGTGTCGAACGCATCACGCAATTGATTCTGGATATTTGTGGTGGCGAACCTGGTCCGGTCGTGGATCAGATCACGGCGCTGCCGGAACGCAAACCTGTAAAAGCGCGCTTTGCCCGCATCCGCAAAGTACTGGGTGTAGCGCCGACGGATGCAGAGATCGAAGCCATCTTCCAGCGCCTAGGCTTTCAGCCCGAGCGCGCCGAAGACGGTGTCATCATCACGCCACCTAGCTGGCGCCATGACCTGACGATTGAAGAAGACCTGATTGAAGAGGTTGCCCGTGTGATCGGGTATGACCATATTCCGGCGAAGCCGCCGGTTGGCCCGATGAGCATGCTGGGCCAGACCGAAATGCAACGGCCGCTCCGCGCGCTGCGCGACACCCTGGTCGAACGCGGCTATCAGGAAGTCATCAATCTTGCGTTCACGCCGGAAGCCTGGGAGCAGGATTTTGCCGCCAATGCGGCACCGGTAGAATTGGCCAACCCGATTGCCAGCCATCTGTCGGTAATGCGTTCCACTATGATCGGTGGCCTGATCAATACCTTGATGAATAACCAGCGTCGTCGTCAGCCGCGTCTGCGGGTGTTCGAAACGGGACGCGTGTTCGAACGCCAGGCTACGGTGGGTGATGCACAGGTGGATGGTTATCGTCAGACCTTACGTCTGGCCGGGTTGGCCTGGGGCAGCGCTGCCCCCGAGCAGTGGTCGTTGCCGACCCGTGCCGCCGATTTCTTCGATGTGAAGGCCGATGTAGCAGCATTGAGCCCGCTACAGCCGTTGCGTTTTGAAGCGGCAACGCATCCTGCGTACCATCCGGGACGTTGTGCGCAGATCACCCGTGAGGGTCTGGTCGTTGGCTGGTTGGGTGAGTTGCATCCACGTTGGGTGCAAAAATATGAGCTGGAATCGGCACCCGTACTGTTTGAGCTGGACATTGATGCGCTGACGCCGGCCATATTGCCGGTGTATGCCCCGGTATCTGCTTTCCAGTCGGTGGTTCGCGATCTGGCTGTTCTGGTTGATGCCAAAACACCGGTGCAGGATCTGATGGATCTACTCTGGACGAAGGCCCCGGATGTACTCCGTGCCGTGACCCTGTTTGACCAGTATCAGGGGAAAGGTGTGCCAGAAGGTTCAAAAAGTCTTGCCTTCCGCTTTACCTTGCAGGATACTCAAGCAACCCTTGAAGATCAGAAGGTTGAAGCGGTCATGGCGCATTTGCTGGGTCAGTTAACTCAAGCCGGTGCAACCTTGCGCAGCTAAATTCGGCTAAAATTATTTTTGATAGGTGATCCACGCCTACCCGATCACTTGTCTCCCTGTTTTTTGAAAGTACGGCATCATGACCACACTCACCAAGGCAGAAGTTTCCGATATCCTCTTTGAGAATCTCGGTCTCAATAAGCGCGAATCCAAGGATATGGTTGAGGCGTTTTTTGCCGAAATCTCGGATACCTTGAGTGCGGGTCAGTGGGTGAAGCTCTCGGGCTTTGGGAATTTCCAGCTGCGCGATAAACCGCAGCGACCCGGTCGTAACCCGAAAACCGGGGAAGAGATCCCCATTTCAGCGCGTCGTGTTGTGACGTTTCATCCTAGCCAGAAACTCAAGGATGAAGTGGAACATATTCAGAAAACTGGCCGTCACTAATTGTTGAGTGTTATTGGTCATGACGGATCTGTTCAGTCAGTCTTTTAGCGAGCGCCAACCTATCGCGGCAACAGCCGGTGGGGCGACATCGTCGTTGCCGCCGATTCCTGCCAAGCGTTACTTCACCATTGGTGAGGTCAGCGATCTTTGTGGGGTGAAAGCGCATGTGCTGCGTTACTGGGAGCAGGAATTTACTCAACTGAAGCCGCTCAAGCGCCGTGGTAACCGCCGCTATTATCAGCATCACGAAGTACTGCTGGTGCGTCGTATTCGTGAATTGCTGTACGAGCAGGGTTACACCATCCATGGTGCACGTAATCAGTTAAGCCATCCTTCTGGTGCCACTGCGAACACAACATCGTCGGCACATTCGGGGTTCCCCGAGTCAATGCCCTCAGGGTCGCCTGGCGACCTGGTTGGATCGCTCAAAGAAATCATAGAATTACTGCGATATTGAACGATTAAGTGCCATTTTCCATTGAGTGAATCACGGTAATGGCTTAAAATAGCGCCACAGTCGGGGCGTAGCGCAGCCTGGTAGCGCACTTGCATGGGGTGCAAGGGGTCGCGAGTTCGAATCCCGCCGCCCCGACCAATGATTTAAAGAAAAGCCAACTTCTATTTGATGTTGGCTTTTTCTTTTTCTGAATGCGGGCTACCGTGCAGACACCAATCCGCCCAAATGTGTGTTTATTTAATTAAATTGTCAGCCTTGTTTTTTCTAAAACCCGGGATTAAAATGAAAAAGTAAACTCCCCCAATTAAATAACCTTGTAAATAATACGGAGCTGTATATGGACATCTCAACATTGAGTCTGGATCAATTAAAAGACCTTCTAAAAAAGATTCCGGCTGAAATCAAGCGCCGTACGGAAGAAGTTTCAAATGCCGCCCGCGAGGCAGCGATTGAAAAGTTGAAGGCGATTGCTCGTGAGCATGGCTATTCGCTGGAAGAGCTGGCCGGCACCAAGAAAACCCGTAAAGCATCGTCAGGTGTTCGTAAACCTGTGGCACCAAAATATGCCAACCCATCTAACCCGTCGGAAACCTGGACGGGCCGTGGTCGTAAACCGCTGTGGGTGCAAAGTGCTTTGAACCAGGGGAAAACTCTGGAAAGCCTGCTGATTCGTTAATCACCGATTTAGCCTGTGCAGAAAAGGAGGCCTTGGGTCTCCTTTTTTATTGTGATTTCGGTTTATGTACTGCGGTAAGAGGAGTCCGTTGCGGTATCCTTATGCCCATACGAGGACACCATGAATATTCTTTTGTCGAATGATGACGGTTATTTTGCAACAGGCCTGCAGATCCTGCATGCGTCGTTGGCATCGCTCGGCACGATCGATGTGGTTGCACCGGAACGGGATCGCAGTGGTGCCAGCAATTCATTGACGCTGGATCGTCCACTGACATTGCGGACTGCGCCAAATGGTTTCAAATTCGTGAACGGGACACCGACGGATTGTGTCCATCTGGCAGTGACAGGCTTGATTGATCCGCTACCCGATCTGATTGTTTCAGGTATCAATCACGGCGCTAATATGGGCGATGATACGGTGTATTCCGGTACAGTTGCTGCGGCGACGGAAGGCTATTTGCTGGGCGTGCCCGCCATCGCGATGTCTTTAGTGGGGAAAGAGAGTCGTCATTTCGAGACGGCGGGTCAGGTCGCGCGCTTATTGAGTGAACGTATTCTTGCGCAGCCCTTCCAGGAACCAGTGCTGTTGAATGTGAACGTGCCCGATTTACCCTTTGATCAGTTGGCGGGCATGCAGGTTACCCGTCTGGGTAAGCGCCATAAAGCCGAACCGGTGATTCGGGCAACAAATCCCCGAGGTGAGACTGTGTATTGGGTTGGCCCTGCGGGTGGTGCTCAGGATGCGGGCCCGGGCACTGATTTTCATGCGGTGGCGGCGGGCTACGTGTCGATCACGCCATTACGCCTGGATTTGACGCATAGCAGCCAACTGAATGCTGTGCGGGATTGGTTGGCCTAAAGCATGAGTCGGGCGGCCTTGGGGCAGGGGATGACCTCGTCACGCACACGGGCGCGCATGGTCGAGCGTTTGCAGCAGCAAGGCATCAAAGATAAAGGGGTGTTAGCTGCTATCAATAAGGTAGAGCGTCATCTTTTTGTAGATGAAGCCTTTGCGCATCGTGCGTACGAAGATACCGCGTTGCCGCTGGGGTTGGGGCAAACGATTTCTCAACCGTTCATTGTGGCGCGCATGATTGAGTGTTTGAGGACAGGTGATCGACATCTGGGCAAAACGCTGGAAATCGGGACGGGCTGTGGTTACCAGGCGGCGGTGCTCGCCGGGCTGACCAAAGAAGTGTATTCGGTGGAGCGACTGGCAGGTTTGATGGATCGCGCCAAAGTGAATTTGCGCACGATTAAATGCTTTAACGTTCGACTCAAGCATGGTGATGGTTATCAGGGGATACCGGAAGCTGCACCGTTTGATTCGATTATTCTTGCGGCTGCGGCACCGAAAGTGCCCGAGGCCCTCTTACAGCAAATGGCAGTTGGTGGCAGAATGGTTCTGCCGTATGGTGCATCTTCGGATGCGGCTGTACAGCGCATGTTGGTTATTGAACGGACAGAAGCAGGCTGGAACGAGCAGTTGATGGAACCAGTCAAGTTTGTGCCCATGTTGCCGGGTGTGGAATGACGCAGTCTCAAAAATCGATCTGGATACCAAGTGTGTTACTGCTCGCCTTGTTGGCGGGCTGTACCTCCTTATCGAAGGCCCCTGTGGATGACGGCAGCAAATCATCGGCTGCATCGCCGTATCCCCCGCTGCCTAAAGATTGCACGCAAACCTGGACAGTGAAGAGAGGTGATACGCTGATTGGTATCGCGCTGGATGCAGGCGCCGATTATCGGGATATCGCGGCCATGAACCAGTTGTCAAATCCGAATATCATTCAGCTGGATCGTACGCTTTGTGTGCGTCGTTCTGTCAGCAAGCCTACTAAGAAGACAGCACCCGTTTCGATGGCGGCTAAACCCGAGGATAAAGCTGCTGATGCCAACAAGCAGCAACCCGCTGCCAAGAAACCAATCGACGATATGCCAACCACATCGGCTGCAACCGCTGCTGCCATGGCGGATGGTGTGCGCTTTGCTTGGCCGGCGAAGGGGAAGGTCATTGCCGGCTTTAATGAGTCATCGAACAAGGGTATCAATATCGCCGGCAAGATGGGCGAGCCTGTCGATGCGGCAGCCGAAGGTAAGGTCGTTTATGCGGGTTCCGGGTTAAGGGGATATGGCAACCTCGTGATCATCAAGCATGAGAACAATTACCTCACGGCGTACGCCCACAACAGTAAGATTCTCGTCAAAGAAGGTGAGACGGTGAAACGCGGGCAGCGTATTGCCGATATGGGGGATAGTGATGCCGATGCCGTGATGCTGCACTTTGAGGTCCGCCGGCAGGGTAAGCCAGTGGACCCGATGAAGTTCCTGAATCAGCAGCGGAGCTCATAGAGATTATGTCTCATCAACCGGATCGCCAGCGCAATGCAGGGCCTTCCGGTGATGCGGGTGAGTCTGATGACGAAAGCATACAGGGCGCTGATTTTCTAGAGGCGTCTGCCGAATCTCCGCGTGAACCGCGGGACGAAGAGTTGCTTGGGGCGGATCTGGGGAGTGAGTCAGATATTGCTCCAGATCAGTCCTCGGATGACAAGCCAGAAGTGCCGCAAACAACAGATCGATTTGTCACGGATGTGACGCAGACCTATCTGAATGAAATCGGTGCGCGGACGCTGTTGACGGCCGATGAGGAGCGAGATTTAGCGCGTCGAGTCCGGCTAGGAGATTTTGCGGCACGTCAGGAAATGGTTGAACGCAATCTGCGCCTGGTGGTATCGATCGCCCGTCATTACATGAACCGTGGTTTGCCACTGCTGGATCTGATCGAAGAGGGTAATCTGGGTCTGATGCACGCGCTGGACAAATTTGATCCGGAACGGGGTTTCCGGTTTTCAACCTATGCGTCCTGGTGGATCCGGCAGAGTGTGGAACGGGCCGTTTTAAATCAGGGGCGCCTCGTTCGCTTACCGGTCCATCTGGTTCGGGATATTAATGCCATTCAGCGACATCGGCGACAGTTTGCGGTTAAGCATGCCCGTGAACCTGCAACGGATGAACTGGCAAAGCTTTGCGGGCGTTCGGTCGAGGAGCTCAAAGCATTGATGCAACGGAGTGAGCAAGTGCTCTCCCTGGATCAACCTGTTGAGGCAGGGTCCGTCCACACGCTGATTGATCTGGTACCTGATATTCAGGGGGATGATCCTCACGAAAGCTTTGCCAATTCCGAATCGATTCGGCTGCTGTTGGCCTGGGTGGATATGCTACCTGATCGCCAGCGGCAGGTCGTTGAGCGTCGTTACGGATTGCGTGGCGGCGAGCCGGAAACTTTGGAGGCGATTGCTGCGGACCTGCAGTTGACCCGGGAGCGCGTGCGCCAGATTCAATCAGAAGCACTTATCAGGCTGCAGGGCATCGTTCGTGGGCGCCGACTGACGTCGGACTCCTTATTCTGACGAGCTAACGTTATTGGCGTTGAAGCTCATCGATTGGCTGTAGGCATCGCGAATCGCCGCGCCCAGTTCTATGACGGACATGGCATAGGCTGCTGATCGGTTGTAGCGTGTAATGACGTAATAGTTCTGTAGTCCGAGCCAGTAACGATTGGGTTCATTGGGTGTGCTCAAGGTGACTAATGTCGCCGGAGTATTGCTCGGCAAATTGCTCTGGAATGAGAAGCCAGCTTCCTGAAACGCGTTCATTGAAATTCCAGGCTTGATGTCTACTTTTTCGAAAGCCTCGGGGAATGGACTTGGCGGCTGCACATTAACGACGGCCACTTGCCCGGTGATCCATCCATGAGATTTGAGGAAGTTGCCCACGCTGCCAATGGCATCCGTGGGGCTGTGTCGTAGATCGATGCGGCCGTCGCCATCAAAGTCCACCCCCCAGCGCCGCTGACTACTGGGCATGAATTGCGGAATGCCCATGGCACCCGCGAAGGAGCCGCGGGTACCGGCCAGGTCCAGTTGGTTTTCGCGGGCTAGCAAGAGATACTGCTCCAGTTCGGCCTGGAAGAACTCCCGCCGACGTTCACCGTAAAAGCCAATGGTAGCGAGTGCGTTCAGAACACTGAAGCTGCCCATGTTGCGGCCGTATTCGGTTTCCACGCCAATAATCGCGACGATAATTTCAGCGGGAACACCGAACTGCTGTTCGGCGCGGGCGATATCGCTGGCGTAGGTTTGCCAGAACTGGACGCCCCGATCAATCCGGCGGGTATTCACGAACCTGCTGCGGTAAGCAGCCCAATTGGGGGTCAGCTGGGCAGGCGCCGGTGCCATGATGCGGATGACACGTGGGTCTGGGCGCTGCCCATCGAAAATCTGCGTCAGCGCTTCGGCTTCAAAGCCATGCTTTTCCTGCATGCCCACGATAAATGCCTGCAGAGCTGGATTTGTCGACATCACAGCCTGCCGCGCTTCGGCTTTTGGCGCCCCGTTCTTTTTGGCTTTGGCCTCGGCGTTGAATGCGGCCCCCGCAAAGGCAATCGTTAAGGCCAGAATGATGCTGCGTAGCGGGGACGAATTCGGCAAAAGACAGGACATAGACATCTGGTCAGGGAGTGAACGTAAAGTTGCTATTTTTTCACACCTTGGCAAGGTTCAGCCGGATAGATTGCATCACCCTTGAACCCGCACGGGAATGGGCAGATAATCAGAACAAATAATCATATTTCGTGTTTCAGCACGGGTGCCGCATCGATGTATGCAGCAGGGGGAGGGTTACGTTTCATGAGTACAGCGTTCATTACACATACTGATTGTCTGAAGCACGACATGGGTGATCTGCACCCGGAGGCGCCGGGTCGGTTAACAGCGATTCAGGATCACCTGATTGCCCAGGGCATTGATATGTACTTCACGCATTACGATGCGCCTCTGGCCACGCTGGAGCAGTTGATGCTGGTGCATCCGGCATCACACATCAAGAAGATCAAAGATACGTCGCCCTCGTTTGGTATTGCGCACCTAGACCCGGATACCGCCATGAATCCGCATACGTGGCAGGCAGCGTTGCGCTCTGCGGGGGCCGGTATTCTGGGGGTGGATATGCTGATGGAACGCAAGGCAGAAAATGTATTCTGCGCCGTTCGCCCACCGGGTCATCACTGTGAGCGCGAAACACCGATGGGTTTCTGCTTCTTCAATAACATCGCAATTGCCGCTTATCATGCCTTAACGCATCATAAGCTGGAGCGCGTGGCCATCATCGACTTTGATGTGCATCATGGCAATGGCACGGAGAATATCTGCGCCGGAGATGACCGCATTTTGATGTGTAGCATTTTCCAGCACCCGTTCTACCCCTATTCCGGGACAGACAAGCCGGCTGATAACATGGTTAACGTGCCGCTCCCTGGTGGATCGGGAGGGGAAGAGCTTCAACAGGCCGTCCTCGAGTCCTGGGTCCCCCGTTTGGAGGCGTTCAAACCACAAATGATCTTCATTTCGGCGGGTTTTGATGCCCACTATGAAGATGACATGGGCGGCATGAAGCTTTTTGAAAAAGACTACGCTTGGGTGACCACGCAGCTGCGTGATGTGGCGGTACGCCATGCTAATGGTCGGATCGTGTCGATGCTTGAAGGCGGCTATGTGATGTCCGCTCTAGCGCGTAGCGTGACAGCCCATTTGCGGGCACTCGCTGAAATCTGATCTTCGGCTAGAATACGGGAGTTTTCAAATCGGTCAGCTTCCGATAAGGATTTTGATCGATAATAGGCCCTTCGGCTTTTTTACGACCACGCTTTTGCCATTTAGGATGGTGCCCTGATGATCACCGGTTCGATTGTTGCCATTGTTACCCCTATGCATGCGGATGGTTCGCTGGATCTTGAAGCGTTCCGCAATCTGGTTGATTTTCATATCCGCGAAAAAACCGATGCGATCGTCGTGGTCGGCACCACGGGCGAATCGCCGACCGTGGATGTGGATGAGCACTGCCAGCTGATCGAAATTGCCGTCAAGCATTCTGGTGGTCGTATTCCCATCATCGCGGGTACGGGAGCCAATTCCACCAAAGAAGCCATTTATCTGACGCAACGCGCGAAAGACGCCGGTGCAGATGCCGGTCTGTCGGTGGTGCCTTATTACAACAAGCCGACGCAAGAAGGTTTGTATCAGCACTATCGCTGCATTGCCGAAGCCGTTGATCTGCCGCTGATTCTGTATAACGTACCCGGTCGTACCGTGGCCGATATGAGCAATGACACGATCCTGCGTTTGGCCCAGGTGCCGGGTATCATCGGTGTCAAGGATGCCACCGGCAACATTGACCGTGCCTATGATCTGATCGAACGTGCGCCAGCGGGCTTTGCACTGTATTCGGGTGATGACATGAGTTGCATGTCGACGATCCTCATGGGTTACCACGGAAACATCTCCGTCACCGCCAATGTGGCACCGCGCGCCATGCACGACATGTGTGCTGCCGCTGCCGCTGGTAACGTCGCCGAGGCCGTGCGTATTAATCGCCCGCTGATTGGTTTACATCGTCACCTGTTCTGCGAAGCCAACCCGATTCCCGTGAAGTGGGCTGTGGCCGAAATGGGTTTGATGTCGCACGGTATCCGTCTGCCGCTCACGCAGCTGGCACCGGCTTTCCACGAGCGGGTACGTGCCGCCATGAAACAGGCAGGACTCTGATCTGATGAAGTTGCTGACGCGTCGTTCGTTGCAGGCCACCGTACTGGTTTTGGCCGGTCTGGCTGCTGGCTGCTCCTATCTGCCGGAATCGAAGAAGATCGATTACGGCACCGCGGCTAAAGCACCGCCGCTGGATATCCCCCCGGATCTGACGCGCCCGAGTAATTCGGGCCAGTACTCGGCGCCGAATGTGGCGACTACGGGTACGGCCGTGTTTTCCCAGATCAATGCCAAAAACAAAGTGGCTCAAAAACAGAGCACGGATGAAAGTGTCTTGCCCGATGGCTCCCGCGGCATTGCCAAGATCGAGCGTCAGGGTAACCATCGCTGGCTGGTTGTGAGTGTGCCCGAAGATAAAGCCTGGAATGTCACCAAGGCGTTCTGGCAGGAAAACGGCTTTGTCATCAAGAAAGAGAATCCGCAGACCGGCGTGATGGAAACCGACTGGGCCGAAAACCGTGCTTCCGTGCCCGGTGGGGCCATTCAGGGCTTCCTCGGCAAAGTACTGGGAACGCTGTATTCGACGGCTGAGCGCGATATGTATCGCACACGCCTGGAAAAAGGTGCCAAGCCCGGCATGACGGATATTTTTATCAGTCATCGTGGCATGGTGGAAGTTTACGTCACTGAAGGCAAGAGCGAGACGCGTTGGCAGCCGCGCGATGCCGACCCGACGCTGGAAGCCGAGATGCTGCGTCGTCTCATGTTCAAGTTTGACGGGGTTGATGAGGCTGAAGCCAAGAAACTGGCCAAGGAAATCGACGGCGGCGGCAAAGCCGTATCGCTGGATAAGGCCCGAATGGGTACCGCGCCGGATGGCGGTGCCATGCTGATTGTGGATGACAACTTTGATCGCAGCTGGCGCCGTATTGGCCTGGCACTGGATCGGGTGGGCTTTACGGTCGAAGACCGTGAGCGTAACCAGGGGTTGTACTACGTTCGCTATGTGGATTCCGATGATAAGTCGGTGGTTGAAAAGGGCGAAGGCGGCTTCTGGTCGAGCCTGGCGTTCTGGCGCAGTAAGGATGACAAGGTGCCTACCAAGGTGCAATACCGCATCAGCGTGCGTGAACAGCAGGCGGGTGGTCCGACGAATGTGATCGTTCTGGCGCCGGGTAATCAGGCCGATGTTTCGCCGATCGCCCGGCAGATCCTGGATCTGCTCCTCCAGCAATTGCGGTGATCCGTTTTACCTCTCTCGGCAGCGGTAGCGAGGGAAATGCATTATTGATCGAGGCGGGCGGCCCACGTGGCACCCGTCTCATGATCGATTGTGGTTTACCGGTCCGACAGGCGTTGGCGCGTATTGAAGCCCGTGGCATCGACCCCAAAGGTCTCGATGCCATCCTGGTGACCCATGAACATGGTGACCACATCGGTGGCGTCATGGGTCTTGCCCGCAAAACGGGTGCCACGGTTTGTCTGACCCGGGGAACGCATGCAGCGTTGCATACGCGGTCCGCAGAAGCCTGCAATGGCGTAACATTGCGTCTGATTGACAGTCACGATGTCTTTGAACTGGGGTGTGTGGAAATTAGGCCCTTTCCTGTGCCGCATGATGCCCGAGAGCCGGTCCAGTATGTCGTTGCCTATGGCGAACTCCGCCTAGGGGTCCTGACGGATCTGGGTATGCTGACACCTCACGTTGAGCGCTCGTTAGAGGACTGTGATGGACTGGTGCTGGAATTTAACCATGATCCTGATCTGCTCGCCCAGTCAACATATCCGGATAGCCTCAAACAGCGTATTGCCGGTCGTTATGGACACCTGTGCAATCGGGATGCAGCGGGTTTTCTGGCACGATTATCACTGGATCGATTGCAGCACGTAGTTGCCGCACATCTGTCTCAATCGAATAACTCACCAGAACATGTGCTGACGGCTGTTCGGGAAGCCATCGGGGTTGTGCCGGATTGCTTTTATCTGGCAACGCAGGCGGAAGGATTTGATTGGCTGACGTTACAGCCTACGCTATGAATTCAAGGCATAAAAAAACCGGCCCAGAGGCCGGTTTTTCGTAACCGCCGAAGCGGTTCCAAGATCGCAGAAGCGATTACTTGGCAGCCGGAGCCGGAGCAGCAGCCGGAGCAGCAGCGGCAGGAGCCTGAGCAGCTTCAGCAGGCTTCTGTTCAGCAGCCGGAGCAGCGGCAGGAGCCGGAGCGGCAGGAGCAGCCGG